>NZ_PSUU01000037.1:0-38036 GCF_002932015.1 Rathayibacter sp. AY1H3 | reverse complement strand
GGAGGCGGCGGCCGATGCGCCGAGACGACGGAGGCCGCCGCGCTCGAGCTCGAGTGCGACGGCCTCCGGACCGTCAGGAGCAGGCGCCCGCGCGTCAGGCCAGGCGCAGCAGGCGGCAGCCGTGCGGCTCGAGCTCGAGCTCGACGGCGCCGCCGACGATCGGCAGCTCGGCGCCGCTCCACACGTCGACGGCCGAGGTCGCGCCGGAGCAGCCCAGGTCGGCCAGGTGCGCCGAGTAGGACCGCGCCGACGAGCCCAGCCAGAACACTCCGCGCCACTGCTCGTCGCCGCGCCACGCCGACCACACCACCAGGTCGCCGTCGCGGACGATCTCGCGGCTACCGTCGCTGCCGAGCAGCGCGAGGACGTCGTCGTTCGTCAGCAGCGCCAGGGTGTCGGCGGGCGTGTCCGGGAGGTGCCCGCCCATCATCAGCGGCGAGCGGAGCAGGCACCACAGCGTCACGAGCGTCCGCTGCTCCGCGGGCGTGAACCGCGAGAGCCGGTCCTCGCCCACGTGCGCGCGCACGCCGATCCGCCCCAGCGGCAGCATGTCGGCGTCGGCCCACGCGCCGGGGCGCTGGTGCGGCGCCCAGCGCGCGGCCCGCTGGAACTGCTCCTGCAGGTGGGCCCAGTCGTCCCAGAAGTCGTCCGAGATCCGCCACATCTGCGCGGTCGACCGCAGCAGCTCGAGGTTCTCGAGCGAGAGCTGCTTGCCGGGGGAGAGGCTCAGCACCATCGGACGGCCGGTCGCGTCGATCGCGCGGGAGAGTGCGGCGATCTCCTCCGCCTGGATCGGCGGGTAGAGCACGTCGTCGAGCTTCACGAAGTCGACACCCCACGAGGCCAGCTGCGCCATCACGGAGTCGTAGTACTGCTGCGCGCCGGGCGCGCTCATGTCGACGCCGTAGTTGTCCGGGTTCCACGGGCAGACGTTCCCGCGGTCGGCGATGTCGGCGCAGGTCGCCTCCGCCCCGAGCACCGGCAGGCCGAGCTCGACGGCCCGCCGGGGGACGCCGCGCATCAGGTGCACGCCGAAGCGGAGGCCGAGGGCGTGCACGCGCGCGGCCAGCGCCGTGAACCCGCCCGTCGCCGCGGAGGGGAAGCGTCCGGCGGCGGGCTGCGGGCGGCCCCAGTCGTCGAGCACCGGCTCCGACACCTCCTGGTAGCCGCTCGTGCCGGGATCGGGCTCGTACCACTGGATGTCGACGACGACCGTGTCCCAGCCGTGCGGCAGGAGGTGCTCGGCGAGGTACTCGGCGTTCGCGAGCACCTCCTCCTCCGTCACCGAGGCGCCGAAGCAGTCCCAGCTGTTCCAGCCCATCGGCGGACGGCGGGCGGCCTCCGTGCGCGCGGCGATCACGAGAGCTCCAGCGTCACGGTCGCGAAGGAGTGCGGGGGCAGCGTGACGCGCAGGCCCGTCGCCGTGGTCTCGATGCCCTCGAGGGCGACGGGGCTCACCTCGTCGGCGGCGCCGGGCCGGTTGTGCGCGTCGGGGCGGTCGGCGGTGAGGAGGCGGCCGGTCGCGCCGGTCACGGTCCCACCGCGGAAGTCGAGGGAGACCTCGAGCGGCTCCTCCAGGTCGACGTTGGTCAGCGAGACCAGGACGCGGCCGTCCTTCGTGGAGGCGGAGGCGGAGGCGACGGGGATCTCGCGGCCGTCGACCGCGTGCGTCGGGCCGGCGACCGTGGTCGGCAGAACCGTCGCGTCGTGGTGCCCCTTGTTCATCTCGAACACGTGGTACGTCGGCGTGCGGACCATCTCGCCGCCGTCCGGGTCGGTCAGCAGCATCGCCTGCAGCACGTTCACCGTCTGCGCGATGTTCGCCATCGTCAGGCGGTCGGCGAAGCCGTGGAAGACGTCGAAGTGCCAGGCCGCGACCATCGCGTCGCGGATCGTGTTCTGCTGGAAGAGGAAGCCCGGGTGGGTCCCCGGCTCCACGTCCCACCAGGTGCCCCACTCGTCGAGCACCATCCCGTACTTCTTCTCGGGGTCGTGGACGTCCATCACCGCGGCGTGCGAGCGGAGCAGCTCCTCGATCCCCTGCGCGGCCACGATCGTGCTCCAGTAGGTGTCCGCGTCGAAGTCGGTCGCGCTGCCCTTCGCGTGCCAGCTGCCGCCGATCGTGTAATAGTGCACCGAGACCGACTCCCACGGCACGGAGGAGAAGGGGTGTCCCTCGATCTCGGGGATCACCTCCATCAGCGTCTGCGTCCAGTGGGTGTCGGCGCCGTCGGCTCCGGCCGCCACGCGGTAGAGCGGAGTGTCGTTGCCGCTCTGCACGAAGGTCCCGAACTGCCGCGCCAGGTCGGCGTAGGCGCCGGCGCGCATGTTGCCGCCGCAGCCCCAGGTCTCGTTGCCGAGCCCCCAGAAGCGGACGGTCCACGGCTCCTCCCGGCCGTGGGAGCGGCGCAGGTCGGCCATCGGCGACTTCCCCGCGCCGGTGAGGTACTCGGCCCAGTCCGCCATCTCCTGCACGGTGCCGGAGCCGATGTTGCCCGAGATGTAGGCGTCGGCGCCGAGCAGCTCGCAGAGCGCCATGAACTCGTGGGTGCCGAAGGAGTTGTCCTCCGCGACTCCGCCCCACTGCGTGTTGATCAGGCCGGGGCGCTCCTCGCGCGGGCCGATGCCGTTGGTCCAGTGGTAGCGGTCGGCGAAGCAGCCGCCGGGCCAGCGGAGGTTGGGGATGTCGAGGGCGCGGAGGGCCTCGACGACGTCCAGGCGGATCCCGCCCTCGTTCGGGACGGGCGAGTCCTCCCCGACCCAGAAGCCGTCGTAGATGCACCGGCCGAGGTGCTCGGCGAAGTGGCCGTAGAGGTGGCGGCTGATGGTGGCGCCGGGGCGGTCGAGGTCGACGGTGACGGTGCTGTTCACGGGGTGCTCCAGGGTCGTGGCGGACGGGTCGGCGGCGGTGCCGGCGGTGTCGAGGACGCCGGGGTCGGCGGCGGTGCTCACGCGGTCTCGCGGACGAGCCGCAGGACGATCGCGCGGTCGGCGTGGAAGGTCGGCAGGTCCAGGCCCGCCTCGCCCAGCAGGCTCCCCGAGTAGGCGGGGGCCGGGGCGTCGGAGTCCAGCGGCACCGTCGACTCCAGCCAGTGCGGGCTCTGCCAGGGCGGGCCGAGCGAGCCGGGGCGCGCGGTCTCGATCCGGTAGCGCGCCCGCGGATCCAGGCCCGGGAGGCGGACGCGGCGGCGCGAGTCCGCGGTCAGCGCGGGCGTGACCAGCGTGTACAGCGCCTCCGAGCCGTCCGGCGCGACGACGCCGCGCAGCGACGGCGCGTCGGGGTCGGAGTCATCGCCCCCGACGACCCGGCCGGTCGCGATCAGGCCGCGGTGCTCGCGGTACGCCGCGATCCAGCCCGCCAGCACGGGCTCCTCCTCCGCGTCCAGCTCGCGGAGGTCCCACTCGATCCCGAAGTGGCCGAGGAAGGCGATCGCGCAGCGGGTGTGCAGGTCGCTGGTGCGACCGGTGACGGAGTTGACCGGCGAGGCGACGTGCGAGCCGAGCATCTCCGGCGGCACGAGCAGCCCGGTCCAGCGCAGCATCCGCGAGCGGTCCAGCGGGTCCTGGTTGTCGGAGGTGTGCACGCGGTCGGTGCGCTCGAGGATCCCCAGGTCGACCCGGCCGCCGCCGGAGGCGCAGCTCTCGATCTCGAGCTCCGGGTGCCGGGCGCGCAGCTCGTCGATCAGCCGGTACAGCGCGAGCGTCTGCTCGTGCACCGCGGCCGTCCCGGTGGCGGGGTGGCCCGCGTCGATCAGGTCGCGGTTGTGGTCCCACTTGAGGTACGCGACGCCGAGGTCGGCGACCAGGCCGTCGAGCACGCCGAGGATGTGCGCGAACGCGTCGGGGTTCGTCAGGTCGAGCACCTGCTGGAAGCGGAACCGCGGCGGCAGCTCCTCGCGGGCCCGCAGGATCCAGTCGGGGTGCGCGCGGGCGAGGTCGGAGTCCTCGTTGATCATCTCGGGCTCGACCCAGAGGCCGAACTCCATGCCCAGGCCGCGGACGTGCTCGGCGAGGGGGAGGAGGCCGTCGGGCCAGGCGACGGGGTCGGGCGTCCAGTCGCCGAGGCCGGCGCGGTCGTCGCTGCGGCCGAGGAACCAGCCGTCGTCGAGCACGTAGCGCTCGACCCCGAGGGCGGCGGCGCGGTCGGCCAGCTCGGCGAGGACGGCGAGGTCCTGGTCGAAGTAGACCGCCTCCCAGACGTTGAGCGTCACCGGGCGCGGCCGGCGCGAGGAGCGGGAGACCTCGCGGAGGTGGGCGTGGAAGCGCGCGGCCGCGGCGTCGAGGCCGTGGCCGAAGCTGCCGGAGATCCAGGGGGAGGAGTAGCTCTCGCCGCTCGCGAGGCGCACCTCGCCGGGCAGGAGCAGCTCGCCGCCGCGGAAGGCGAGCCAGCCGTCGCCGCGCTCCACCGCGTGCTCGTGGTTGCCGCCGATGCCGACGTGGCAGAGCCAGACCCGGCCGTCGGCGGAGTCGAAGCCGGGGGTGCCGACCGCGACGACCGTCGTCGCGTCCAGGCCGGTGCGGCCGCGCCGCGAGGAGCGGGAGTGGGTGCCGGTGACGACGGGGTGGCGCTGGGGGATCTTCTCGGTGCCCCAGCGGCCGGAGAAGTTCAGGATCTCGCGGGCCTCGGTCGGGATCCGGAGGGCGGGGTCGACGCCGATCACCTCGAGGTGCCCGGCGCCGTCGTTGCGGACCGAGACGCGGGTCCTGAGCAGTCCGGCAGGGGAGAGAACGATCTCTAGGACCACCCCGATCCGGGCCTGCGCGTCGTGCGCCTCGACGGTCACGGCGGCGCTGCCGGCCTGCGGGACCGCGCCCTCCGCGAGGGCCTCCCCGTCCACCGAGACGGTGTCCACGGTCAGTCTCGGCGACCAGCCGGCGCCCTCCCGGTGCACCCGGAGACCCGGCAGGCCGGCCCAGCCGAAGGTGTGCTCGGGCAGGATCCCGGGCTCGTAGGGGACGTCGGAGGAGCCCTCGATCCCCGTCCGCACGGGAGTTCTTACGAAAGCTGCGAGATCGTCGTCGCTCGCGTCGAGTCGCGGACCCCAGTGCAGCAGCACGGGCAGGTCGCCTCCCGACTGAGTGAGGAGGGCGGACACGTCATCGGCGACGAGATGGATCACTCTCGGGGATTGCATGTCCCCATTCCTATCGTCGATCCTGGTCTGAGTACAGCGAGAGATCGATCTCGACCCTCGGTCGGATGGACCACCGCGCGGATCGACCCGCGCCGATCGACCACCGCTCGCGCCGCTCATCCCCACCACCCACCGCCTCGACGAGGAGCACCCATGCCGCTGACCCACCCGGCCCCGCACGAGACCCGCCTGGAGCGCGGGGTGCTCGACGCGCGGCGGCGGCTCAACCGCGACTACCTCCTCTCGCTCACCGACGAGGGGCTGCTGCAGAACTTCCTGATCGAGGCCGGGATCGGCGACCAGGGCTGGCACCTGCACCCCTCGCAGGACTCGCGCGAGGCCCGCGGCCTCGACCGGCACTGGGGCTGGGAGACGCCGGGCTCGCAGCTGCGCGGGCACTTCCTCGGCCACTGGCTCTCCGCCGCGGCCCGCGAGGTCGCGGTCACCGGCGACCCGCTGCTGCGCGTCCGGATCGACTCCGTGCTCGACGGACTCGAGCGCTGCCAGGAGGAGAACGGCGGCGGCTGGATCTGGGCGATCCCGCGCGGCTACCTCGACCGCCTCGCGACCGGCCGCCCCATCTGGGCGCCGCAGTACGCGATGCACAAGCTGCTGATGGGCCTCGTCGACCTGCACCTCGACCTCGGCGACGAGCGGGCGCTGCGGATGGCGCGGGCCGCCACGGTCCCGCTGCTGGAGTGGGTCCGCGGATTCGACGACGCCGCGTTCCAGGAGATCCTCGAGGTCGAGACCGGCGGCATGCTCGAGGTCTGGGCCGACCTCCTCGCGATCACCGGCGACCCCGTCTACACCGAGCTGCTCGGCCGCTACGACCGCCGCTCCCTCTTCGAGGGCCTGCTCGAGGGCCGCGACGTGCTGACCAACATGCACGCCAACACCACGATCCCCGAGGTGCTCGGTGCCGCCCGCGCCTACGAGGTCACCGGCGACGAGCGCTGGCGGAGGATCGTCGAGGCCTACTGGGAGCAGGCGGTCACCCTCCGCGGCACCTTCTGCACGGGCGGTCAGACCTCCGGCGAGATCTGGACGCCGCCCTTCGCGTTCGCCGCTCGCCGCGGCGAGAAGACGCAGGAGCACTGCGTCGTCTACAACATGATCCGGCTGGCCGACGTGCTGCTGCGCTGGACCGGCGACCTCGCCTACGCCGACTACATCGAGCGGAACCTCTGGAACGGCCTCCTCGCCCAGCAGAACCCGCGGACCGGGATGGTCGCCTACTTCCTGCCGCTCGAGGGCGGCGCCCGCAAGGACTGGGGCAGCCCGACCGAGGACTTCTGGTGCTGCCACGGCACGCTGGTGCAGGCGCACACGCGCCACTCCGGGCTCGTCTTCTACCGCCGCGGCGACGCCGAGCTGACGATCGCGCAGCACGTCGACGCGAGCCTGCGCCTGCCGACAGCCGCCGGCGACGCGGCGGTGCGGGTCGAGGTGCTCGACACCGCCGGCTACGTCGGCCCGGACGCCAACGCGGGTGCCGCGGGCGACGTGCACCGCCCCACCGCCTCGCGGATCCGGGTCGAGATCGTCTCGGAGGAGGGGGTCGCGCTGCACGTGCGGCTGCGGGTGCCGGAGTGGACCGTCGGCGAGCCGGGGGTCGCGGGCGACGCCGAGCGCGTCCGGGCGGGCGACGGCGCGCTCCTGATCGAGCACCTCGGCGGCCGCACGAGCGTCGACCTCGCCTTCGGCACCGAGATCCGCGCCGTGCCGATCCCGGACGAGCCGGGCACGGTCGCCTTCGTCGAGGGCCCGATCGTGCTGGCCGGCCTCGTCGACCGCGAGATCGCGCTGCGGGGGCGCCTCGAGGACGCCCCCGCCCTGCTCGCCCCCGACAACGAGCGGCAGTGGACCCAGTGGCTGCGCGGCTACCGCGCCGTCGGCCAGCCCGCCGCCGTCCGCTTCCGGCCTCTGCACGAGGTCGTCGACGAACCCTTCTCGCTCTACTTCCCGGTCTCGGCCGGGAGCTGATGGACAGGATCCCCTCCGTGACCTGCGCTCCGCGCTCATGACCGCCTCCACCGCCTCCCCCGCCGTCCAAGCGATGCCCCGCGGCCGCCTCCTGCTGCCGATCTTCGCGATGCTCGTCGGCTTCGGGCCGCTCACCATCGACCTGGTGCTGCCGTTCCTGCCGACGCTGCAGGACGATCTCGGCGTCTCGGTGGCGACCGCCCAGCTGGTCGTCACCGGCGCCACCTTCGGCTTCGCGGCCGGCCAGCTCGTCTCAGGACCGCTCAGCGACGCGGTCGGCCGCAAGTGGCCGCTCGGCGTCTCGGCGGCGCTGCACATCGCGGCGAGCCTCGTCGCGGCGATGACCTCCGACACCGCCGTGCTGCTCTCGGCCCGCTTCGTCCAGGGCGCCGCCTGCACCGCCGCGGGCGTCGTCGTCACCGCCATCGTCCGCGACCTCTACAGCGGCAAGCGGCTCGTCACGATGCTCGCGAACCTCGCCGTGATCGTCTCGGTCTTCCCGATCCTGGTGCCCTCCGTCGGCGCGCAGCTGACCAAGGTGATCGACTGGCGCGGCTCCTTCCTCGCGGTCGCCGCCTGGGGAGCGCTCGCGACCGTGATCGCGCTCCTGGTGCTGCCCGAGACGCTGCCCCGCGAGCGGCGGCACCAGGGCGGGCTCGGCCCGTCGCTGCGCAACTCCTTCGGGATGCTCCGCCGGCCGCGCGTGCTGGCGCTCGCCGCCGCCTCGGCCGCGGGCTGGTCGGTCGGCTTCGCGTATCTCGCGACCGCTCCCTTCCTCTACACGAACGTCTACGCGGTCGGGCCCGACCTGTACGGGCTGCTGTTCCTGGTCACCTCGCTCGTGACGATCGCGGTCGGGCAGACGACGGGACGAGTGATCGTGCCCCGCTTCGGACCCCGGTTCGCGATGTTCGCCTCGGCGATCGTCACGGCGCTCGGCGCCGTCGTGGTCGCGGTGCTCGCGCTCACCGGCACGCAGCCGCTGCTCGTCGTCGTCGGCGCGCTGACGTTCGCGCTGGCCGGCCGCTCGCTCGGCTTCGCCCCGGTGCAGTACCTCTCGCTGCAGGGTCCGTCGAGCGAGGCGGGCAGCGTCACGGCGATCCTCGGCACGGTCAGCTTCACGGCGGCCGGACTGGTGATGCCGGTGATGGGCGCGTGGGCCGAGATCTCGCTGATCCCGTTCGCGATCCTGCTGCTGCTCGCGGGGCTGGTCGAGGGCGGCGTGGCGCTGCTGTTCCGGCCGGGCTCGCGGCGCTTCGATCCGGGGGCGCAGCGGCTCGAGGACGAGCCGGCCGGGGCCGCCCGACCGGCCGGCCCCCGCGCGCACGACGAGAAGAGCTGAGATGACCCTCCGGGAAGGAACCACCGTGGAACTGCGCTCCGGCGACTACACCCTCCGCGTCGAGGCGGGCGGCCTCGAGGTGCTCGCGGGCGAGAGCGTCCTCTACGCGAACGACCGGCCGCTGCGCGTCACGGTCAAGACCGTCGCCGCGATCAGCGAGTACTCCGGCGCGCCCTATGACGACGTCTCGCTGTCGGAGGGGGCGATCACCGCGAGCGGGACGATCACCGTCGGCTCCGGGTCGTCCTTCGCCGTCACCGACGTCTGGCGCGTCGCGGGCGACGGCTTCTCCGTGCACCGCGACGTCGAGGTGCTGGCGGCCGGCGGCGACCTCGGCTTCTCCACCGCCGTCTCGCTCGGGCTGACCGGGTCCGACGACCTCCGCGACTACGAGTGCTTCGCCCCCGGCGCCTGGTACCGCGACAACGCCTTCGGGCCCGCCGACGCGATGGGCCGCGACCCCGGCAGCGAGTACTTCTGGCGCACCGAGACGCACTATGCGCTGCCGCTGTTCGCCGCGCAGAGCCTCGCGACCGGCGAGACCGTGGCGCTCTCGCGCTGGGCGGCCGACGCGACGCTGCCGCGCCTGGACGTGGTCCGCTCGGAGAACTTCACCGACCCGGAGTGCACCGTCGGCTCGATCGGCCTGAGCCGCCCGCAGGGCACGACGCTGAACTACCTGTACTACGGCTTCGGCGTGCGGACCCCGCTCGACGTGCCGCCCGCGGGCCTGTCGATCGACTACGTCCACCCGGGCGCCGACGGCGAGCGCACGATCGACAACCCCTACTCCGGCCTCGACTACGACGCCGCCCCGAAGGCCCTGCAGCGGGTGAACCACCCGGTCGAGGTCGGCTTCCGCCAGCGCTACGCCGTCGCGGTCGACCTCGGCCGGTACGACGACTTCGCGACGATGATGCGCGCCACCTGGCGCAGCACCTACGCCCGGCTCCGCGACGACCTGTTCGAGGTCGACAACGAGCGGCACTTCCACCACGGCATGGCGATCCTCCAGCGCCTCACCCGCCGCTACGGCGACTCCTGGGGCCTGCCGTTCGCCTGCCAGCTGCCGGACCTCGACGTCTCGAGCGTCTCCTTCCAGTTCGGCTTCGTCGGGCAGCAGCCCGGCATCGGCTACCAGCTGCTGCGCTACGGCGACCGCGAGGGCGTGCCGGAGGCGTTCGAGCAGGGCGTCGGCATCGTCGACTTCTGGGCGCGGACCGCGCTGCCCGAGTCGGGCCCGCCGCGGATGTGCTTCAACCCCTCGCTCGGCGGCTTCGAGCCGTACCCGCACTACCTGCGGATGCTCGCCGACGGCGTCGAGGCGATCCTCGACGCCTACCTGCACCTGCGCGACCTCGGCGACGAGCGCCCGCTCTGGCTCGAGTTCTGCCGGCGGACCGCCGACTGGCTGCTCGTCGTGCAGGACGCCGACGGCAGCTTCCACCGCGCCTACAACGCCGAAGGCTCGGTGCGGATGGACTCGCGCTCGAACACCCCGAGCGTGATCCGCTTCCTCGTGCAGCTGCACCTCGTGACGGGGGAGGGGCGCTACCGCGCGTCCGCCGTGCGCGCCGGCGAGTGGTCGTTCGCGAACATCCACCGCACGCTGGAGTACCGCGGCGGCACCTGCGACAACGCCGACATCCAAGACAAGGAGGCGGGCATCTACGGGCTGTTCGGCTTCCTCGCGCTGTACGACCTGACGGAGGAGCCGCGCTGGCTGGAGGGCGCCGTCCGCGCCGCCGACTACACGGAGACCTGGACCTACGCGTGGTCCTTCCCGGTCCGCGCGCCCTGGGCGCATCCCTTCAACCGGTACTCGATCAGCGGACAGAGCATCATCACCCTCGGCGGCGGCGCCGACGTCTACATGGCGGCCTGCTCGTACAGCTACTACCGACTGCACCTGATCACGGGCGACGAGCACTACCTCGATTTCGCCGAGTTCCTGCACCGCAACACCCGCCAGTCGACCGACGTCGACGGCAGCATCGGCTACGCGATGCCCGGCCTCGGCCACGAGAGCGGCGACTTCGCGACCCAGACCCTGCGCAGTCACCACCACTGGCTGCCCTGGTGCACCTTCGTCGAGGTCGACCCGGCCTCGCGCCTGCGCGACACCTTCGGCGTCTACGAGATCGCCGACGCGCAGCGCCTGCCCACCGCCGAGCGGGCGGCCCGCAACCGCGTCTACGACCGCTACGGGCACTCGCGGAGCTGACCCGACCCACCGCATCCGGCGCGCGTCTCGTTCTCACGTCGACGCGGCCACACGGCGGGTCCGGCGGCCAGCGGGGACGACACCCGTTGCGCTGCTCCGCCTCCGTCGGCGGAGCGGAGCTCGTTCCGCGTGCCGCAGCCGTACCCTCCGCAGCGCCCTCAGCCGCGCCACTCCACGTCCACGCGCACCGCCTCCGCACCGAGCTCCAGCCCGCTCGACACCTCGCGCCCGTCGACGCGCAGCACCGCGTCGCGCAGCGTGCGCACCCGCGTCCCGCCCGCCGGTGCCAGCCACTCCGCGCTCGGCACCCGCCGCACCCACAGCGACGCCCGTCCCGGCGACCACTCCAGCCGGTCCACGACCACCCCGCCGCGCGCGCGCAGCCCCGTCACGGCACCCCGCGCCCACGCGGACGGCAGTGCCGGCAGCACCGTCAGCGTCTCGTCATCCGATCCCAGCAGCATCGCCGCCACGAGCCCCGGCAGTCCGCCGCTGGCGTCGAGGTTGAAGATCCGCCCCGCGTCGTGCCGGGTCGTCAGCGTCGGTGACCAGTGCTCGACCGCGAGCCACTCCGCGCAGGTCAGCGCCGCCTCCCCGTCACCCAGCGCCGCCGCCGCGACGCCCACCTGCACCAGCCCGAACGCCATCTCCATCCGCCCGGGAGGAGCGGTCGGCGCCTCGGCCCGCCACGCGATCTTCGCCGCCACCGTCGCCGCCGCGGCGGCCCGCAGCCGCACCGCGGAGGCGCCGGGGCCCTCGAAGGCCGCGTCGCCCGCGTACCAGAGCGGGTACAGCTGCGACGCGTGCCGGTGCGCGATCTCCTCCGCGAACCGCGGGTCGATCCACTCCGCCAGCGTGCCGTCCTCGGCGACCCGGTACTCCGGCAGCTCCGCGACCACCCGCGCCCAGCGCTCGTCGAGCGAGTCGTCGCCGCGGGCCCGGCCGAGCAGCGCCGTCGCCCGCGCGGCGTCCCGCAGCACGGCGACGTCGATCGTCGCATCGACCGCTATCGGCGAGCGCGCACCACCCGGTGTGTTCTCGGGGGAGTAGGAGGGGACGATCCGGCGCACCCCGTCGACCACGGTCGTCCCGGTCTCGGCGAAGCGCAGCACGCCCTCGGCCAGCTCCCACAGCCGGTCGTCGACGATCCCGCGGTCGCCCGTCGCGGCGACGGCGTCCGCGGCCAGGCGCAGCACCCAGCCGCCGCAACCCGTCCAGAAGAGGTGCGGGTAGCTCGCCGCGAAGTGGTCGGCGCGGCCGTGGGTCGACATCCGCGACGGCAGGAGCATCCCCTCCGCCCCGTAGACGAGGCGCGCGTTCTCGCGGTAGTCATCGAGGTGCGGCAGCACCAGCTCCAGGATCGACAGCGCCAGCTCGGGCGTGCCGGTCGGGATCATCCCCGCCATCGCGCCGTTCTGCACGTTGCCGTTCAGCGTGTAGTCGGCCGACCACGCCGGCCGCCAGGTGCCCTGCCAGACGCCCTGCAGCGTCGGCGGCAGCTCGCCGGTCGACGCGACGATGTTCGCGCGGCCGCTCAGGTACGCGAGCTCTACGACGCGGCGGCGCGCGCCCTCGTCGCCGGCGCGGGCCTCCTCCCAGAGGTCCTCGGTCAGCTCTGCGTCGGAGGCGCCGTCGAGATCCAGCACGGAGGCGCCGACCAGCCGGCCGTGCCCCTCGCGCTGGGCGTCGCGCAGCTCCTCCCAGGAGAGGTCGGCGGAGGCGTCGGGAGCCGCGCCGATCGCGACGTCCAGCCGGAGCACGCGGGCGACCCCCGCGGAGATCTCCACGTCCGAGACGGCGGCGCCCCCGGCCACGCGCCACGTCGCTCCGCTCGTCGCCCGCGTCACGGCGCGGATCGCGGTCGGGCCCTCGCCCGCCTCGGCCGTGAGCACCGCGGAGGCGCCGCCCTCGACGTGCGACGAGACCACGGCCGAGGCGTCGGGCACGCCGGTGTCGAAGGAGGTCGCCTCGCCGGCCCCGAGCGCGAGCTCGACGGTGACGACGGTGTCCGCGGAGGACTCCAGAGTCAGCCGGACGCCCTCGCCGCCGTGCGGGGCGAGCAGGCGCACGGCGTGGCGGCCGCCGTCCTCGTCGGTCCACTCCACCGCGGCCTCGCCGCCGAGCGGATCGATCAGGCGGACCGCGGAGGCGACGCCGCCGGGGGTGCGCAGCGTGACGGTCGCGCAGAGGCCGAGCGGGTCGGTCCAGATCAGGCCGCCGTCGTAGCCGCTGTCGCGGGCGGCGCGGGCGAGCAGGGCGGTGGCGGTGTCGGAGTCGCCGGCCAGCAGGGCGCCGCGCAGCTCGTCGCGGACGTCGGCGAGGTCGGGCGCGTCCGGGCGCGGATTGACGGGGAGGAACCAGCGCTCGTGGGCGAGCGGGACGGTCAGGGAGTCGGCGGGGCCGTGCACGACGGCGCCGACGCGGCCGCTGCCGACGATCAGGCCGTCCTCCCACGTCGGGGCGGCAGTGGCGGTGACGAGGGTGGGCGTGCGCGACAGTGCGCCGGCGATCGGGGCGATGATCGGTTCCTTTCGGGCTCGCGGGAGTGCCTGATATGTTGCGTGAACCCTCAAATTACCTCTCCCGGTGCGACGGCGCGCGGGAGTCGAGAGTTAGGAATCCGCGATGACGCGACCGATCACCCTCTTCACCGGCCAGTGGGCGGACCTCCCCTTCGAGGAGGTGGCGCGCCTCGCGGGGGAGTGGGGCTACGACGGCCTCGAGATCGCCTGCTGGGGCGACCACATCGACGTGGCGCGCTGGGACGACGCGGAGTACGTGCAGAGCCGGAAGGACATCCTCGAGCGCAACGGCCTCCAGGTCTTCGCGATCTCGAACCACCTCACCGGCCAGGCGGTCTGCGACGACCCGATCGACGAGCGCCACCGCGACATCCTCAGCGACCGCGTCTGGGGCGACGGCGACCCCGAGGGCGTCCGGCAGCGCGCCGCCCAGGACCTCAAGGACACCGCCCGCTTCGCCGCCGCGCTCGGCGTGACGCAGGTCAACGGCTTCTCCGGCTCGTCGATCTGGAAGGGCGTGGCCATGTTCCCGCCCGCCTCCGACGAGTGGATCGCCGCCGGCTACCAGGACTTCGCCGACCGCTGGAACCCGATCCTCGACGTCTTCGAGGAGGTCGGCGTCCGCTACGCGCTCGAGGTGCACCCGAGCGAGATCGCCTACGACTACTGGACCGCCAAGCGCACCCTCGAGGCGATCGGCCACCGCGCCTCGTTCGGCTTCAACTTCGACCCGTCGCACTTCGTCTGGCAGCAGCTCGACAGCGTCGCGTTCGTGCTCGACTTCGCCGACCACATCTTCCACGTTCACGTGAAGGAGTCGGTCACCAACCTCGACGGCCGCAACGGCGTCCTCGGCTCGCACCTGCCGTGGGCGAACCCGCGCCGCGGGTGGACCTTCGTCTCGACCGGGCACGGCGCCGTCCCGTGGGAGCCGGTGTTCCGCGCGCTCAACGCGATCGGCTACACCGGCCCGACCAGCGTCGAGTGGGAGGACGCCGGCATGGACCGCCTCGACGGCGCCCCCGAGGCCCTGGCCTTCGTGCGGAAGCTCAACGCGATCACGCCGCCGGCCGACGCCTTCGACGCGGCGTTCTCGACCTCGCGCGACTGACCGCCCGCCGCACGCCTGCATCCCGGAGGCCGGAAGGACCGACTGCCCGCGAGGGCCGTCCGGGCCTCCCGGCCTCCGTCGTGCTGCGAGCGCGTCCGCAACCGGGGCCGGGACGCTGCAGCGGGCGCCGAACGGGCCGGAGAGGGCGATCCGCCCTCGATCGCGGACGCGATCCAGGTCGGTCTCGGCGGCGGGCCCCCGCCCCGACCCGGCGGCGTGCCGGGAACGACGGACGGCCGACCCCCCGCAGGGAGCCGGCCGTCCGGCCTCGCAGGATCTACAGGCCCTGGGAGAGGCGGTAGTACGCCGCGTTCGAGCGGATGTCGGACTCGAAGCCGCGGAGGGTGGTCGACTCGTCGATCACCAGGAGCTCGACGCCGGCGATGCGGGCGAAGTCCTCCCACGCCTCCAGGCCGATCTGCGTCGTCATGACCGTGTGGTGCGCGGCACCGGCGGTGATCCAGGCGGCGGCGCTGGTGCCGAAGTCCGGGGCGGGCTGCCAGACGGCGCGGCCGACGGGCAGGTGCGGGAGCGTCTGGGGCGGCTCGACGTTCTGGACCTTGTTCGCGACCAGGCGGAAGCGCTCGCGGACGTCGCTCAGCGCGACCACGACCGCGTCGCCGGCGTCGGCGGTGAAGACCAGGCGCACCGGGTCCTCGCGGCCGCCGATGCCCAGCGGGTGGATCTCGAGCGAGGCGCGCTTCGACGACAGGGACGGCGACACCTCGAGCATGTGCGCGCCGAGGATGAGCTCCTCGCCGGGCGTCATGTCGTAGGTGTAGTCCTCCATCAGGCTGGTGCCGCCGGGGAGGCCGGCGCCCATGACGGCGGCGATGCGGATGAGGACGGCGGTCTTCCAGTCTCCCTCTCCGCCGAAGCCGTAGCCGTCGGCCATGAGGCGCTGCACGGCGAGTCCGGGGAGCTGGCGGAGCCCGCCGAGGTCCTCGAAGCTGTCGGTGAACGCCTCGAAGCCGCCCTCCTCCAGGAACGAGCGCAGGCCGATCTCGACCGCGGCGCCGTAGCGGAGCGACTCGTGGCGCTCGCCGCCGGGGAGCAGCTCGGGGACCACGTCGTAGCTCTCGACGTACTCCGCGACGAGGGTGTCGATCTGCTCGGAGGTGGCGGCGTCGACGCGCTCGACGAGCTCGTTCACTCCCCAGGTGTTGACGCTGACGCCGAGGCGGATCTCGGCCTCGGTCTTGTCGCCCTCGGTGACGGCGACGTTGCGCATGTTGTCGCCGAAGCGGGCGACCTTCATGCTCTGCGAGGCGGACCAGCCGGCGGCCGCGCGCGACCAGGTGCCGATGGCCTCGGTGACGCGGGCGTCGCTCGCGTGGCCGACGACGGTCTTCCGGGGCACGCTCATCCGGCTGAGGATGTAGCCGTGCTCGCGGTCGCCGTGCGCGGCCTGGTTGAGGTTCATGAAGTCGAAGTCGATGTCCTGCCACGGCAGGGCGACGTTCGCCTGGGTGTGGAAGTGCAGCAGCGGCTTGGCGAGCGCGTCGAAGCCGTGGATCCACATCTTCGAGGGGCTGAAGGTGTGCATCCAGGTGATGACGCCCACGACGGAGTCGTCGGAGTTCGCCTCGATCATGGTGCGGCGGATGGCGTCGGAGCTCTTCAGCACCGGCTTCCACTCGACGGTCACGGGGATCGCGCCCGCCTCGTTCAGCTGCGCGACGACGGCCTGCGACTGCTCGGCGACCTGGCGGAGGGTGTCCTCGCCGTAGAGGTCCTGGCTGCCGGTCAGGAACCAGACGGTGCGGGTGGCGAGGTCGGGGATGATGCTCTGGTACACGCTCATGCGATGGCTCCGGTGGGGTTCTGTCCGTAGACGTTCTGGTAGCGGTCGAACAGGGCGTCGATCGACTCCTGCGGGATGGGGACGAGCTCGCCGCCCTGGCGCGCGAGGTGCACGGTGCGGGCGACGTCCTCGGCCATGACGGCCGCCTTGACGGCGTCCTTCGCGTCCTTGCCGATGGTGAAGACGCCGTGGTTCTGCATCAGGACCGCGCGCGAGCGGTGGCCGCTGAGGGTCGCGACGATGCCGCGGCCGATGGAGTCGTCGCCGATGATCGCGAACGGGCCGATGGGGATCTCCCCGCCGAACTCGTCGGCCATCGCGGTGATGACGCAGGGGATCGACTCGGCGCGGGCCGCCCACGCGGTCGCGTAGGTGGAGTGCGTGTGCACGACTCCGCCGACCTCGGGCATCTCGCGGTACACGTAGGCGTGGGCCGCGGTGTCGCTGGAGGGGCTGCGGTCGCTGCCGGGGGTGCCGGGGACGACGTTCCCGTCGAGGTCGCAGAGGATCATGTTCTCGGGCGCGAGGTCGTCGTAGGAGACGCCGCTGGGCTTGATCACGAAGAGGTCGGCGCCGGGCACGCGGCCCGAGATGTTGCCGCCGGTCCAGATGACGAGGCCGTAGCGGACGAGCTCGGAGTGCAGCCGCGCGACGTCCTCGCGGACGCGGGCGATCGCCTCCTCGACGGCGGGGGTCTGGGTGGTCATGCGGTGGCTCCCTGGTTCTGCGGGTCGGTGAGGGTCTCGACGGCGGTCTGCTCGACGGCGAGGCCGGCGCGGTAGCGCTCGAGGTAGGCGGAGAAGCCGGCGACGTCGTCCGCGTCGGGGGCGACGGTCTCGAAGCCGGAGTCGCCGAAGACCTGATCGGTGAGGTACGCGTCGAGCGCGACTCCGCTCTGCAGGCGGTAGGCGGCGAGCACCGCCATGCCCCACGGGCCGCCCTCGGAGGCGGTCGCGGCGACCGAGACGGGGGCGTCGAGCGCGCCGGCGAGGAAGCGCTGGGCGACCCCTGCGGTGCGGAACATGCCTCCGTGCGCGAACATCTCGTCGATCCGGACGCCCTCGCCTGCGAGGACGCGCATGCCCAGAGCCAGCGTGCCGAACACGCCGTAGAGCTGCGCGCGCATGAAGTTGGCGAGCGTGAGGCGCGAGTCGGGGGTGCGCACGACGAGCGGGCGGCCCTCGACGAGCCCGGCGATCGGCTCGCCCGCGAGGTGGTTGTAGGCGAGCAGTCCGCCCGCGTCCGCCTCGCCCTCGAGCGCCTCGGCGAAGAGGGTGCCGTAGACGGCGTCGCTGTCGGAGGGTCCGCCGGACGCGGCGGCGAACCGCGAGAACAGGCCGACCCAGCCGGCGAGCTCGCTGGCTCCGTTGTTGCAGTGGACCATCGCGACGAGGTCGCCGGCGGGGGTCGCGACGAGGTCGAGCTCGTGGTGCACGCTCTCCAGCGGGCCCTCGAGGACGACCATGGCGAAGATGCTGGTGCCGGCGCTGACGTTGCCGGTGCGCGGGGCGACGGAGTTGGTCGCCACCATGCCGGTGCCGGCGTCGCCCTCGGGCGGGCAGGCGGGGGCGCCGGGCCGGAGGGCGCCGGTGGGGTCGAGCAGGAGCGCGCCCTCGGCGGTGAGCGAGCCGGCGTCGGCGCCCGCGGGGAGCACGGCGGGCAGCAGCTCGCGCAGGGGCTTCACGGCGCCGGCCGCGCGCTCGTCGTAGAGGTCGACGACGCGCTGGTCGTAGTCGCGGGTCGCCGGGTCGGTCGGGACCATGCCGGAGGCGTCGCCGACTCCGAGAACCTTCTCGCCGGTGAGGCGCCAGTGCACGTAGCCGGCGAGGGTGGTGAGGAAATCGATCCGCTCGACGTGCGGCTCGGAGTCGAGGACCGCCTGGTGCAGATGCGCGAGCGACCAGCGCAGCGGGATGTTCGCGCCGAACAGCTCGGTGAGCTCGGCCGACGCGGGCCCGGTGCTGGTGTTGCGCCAGGTGCGGAAGGGGACGAGCAGCCCGCCGGCCGCATCGAAGGGGAGGTAGCCGTGCATCATCGCCGAGACGCCGAGCGCCCCGACGGAGGAGAGCTGCACGCCGTGGCGCGACGAGGCGTCGGCGACGAGGTCCGCGTAGGCGGCCTGGAGGCCCGCGTGGACGGCGTCGAGGGAGTAGGTCCAGCGGCGGTCGACGAACTGGTTCTCCCACTCGTGGCTGCCGACGGCCAGGACCACGGACGGGTCGGCCGCGTCGACCAGGCACGCCTTGATCCGGGTGGAGCCGAGCTCGATGCCGAGGGCGGTGGCGCCGCTCGTGATCACGTCGGCGGGGGTGGGCCTGCGCTGGTCCATCATGCTCCTCGCTCGGGCGATGTGACCGTTCACAAAGCCCCGGGTCAGCGTAGGCGAAACGGCTCGGGGTCGGCAAGCGAGGGGCCGCCCGACGGGGTCCGACTGCTCCTCCTCCGCCGCAAGCCCCTTCCGCCGGGGCCGCCCGCTTGGTCGCATGAGGCATGCGTGAGATCAGACTCGTCAGACTCGTCACCCGCCTCGAGAACGCCGCCGCCCTCGATCCGCTCGTCGGCCGGGTGAAGCGGGCCGTGAACGCGGTGGTCCGGCCGCAGCCGGTGCGGGACGTGCTGCACGGCGTCCCGGTCGGCCACCCCGTCCATCCGCTGCTCGTCCTCGTGCCCACCGGCGCCTGGGTGTCGGCGGCGGTGCTCGACCTGCTGCCGGGGAACCAGCGCGCGGCGAGGACCCTCGTCGGCGTCGGCGTGATCAGCGTCCTGCCGACCGCCGCCTCCGGCTTCACCGACTGGTCGGAGCTGCACGAGCAGCAGACCCGCGTCGGGCTGGTGCACTCGGCGGCCAACGTGGTCGCGACGGGCCTCTACGCCGCGTCGTGGGTGCAGCGCCGCCGCGGGCGCACCACGAGCGGGAAGGTGCTCGGGATGCTCGGGCTCGCCGTCGTCTCGGGAGGCGGCTACCTGGGCGGCCACCTCAGCTACCGGCAGGCGGCGGGGGCGAACCACGCGGAGGACGTGCCGCACCGTTTCCCCTCGGGCTGGCAGGAGCTCGGCGCCCTGGCGGACCTGCCGGAGCGCACGCCGGTGAGGAGGGAGATCGCGGGCCTCCCCCTGCTCGCCTTCCGGCGGGGCGAGCGGATCGACGTGCTCTCGAACGTCTGCAGTCACCTCTCCGGCCCGCTCGACGAGGGCGAGGTCTCGGCGGACGGCTCGGGGGAGGCGTGCGTCGCCTGCCCGTGGCACGGCAGCGCCTTCTCGCTCGAGACCGGCGAGGTGCTGCGGGGGCCGGCCACCTCGCCGCAGCCGCGGTTCCAGACGCGGGTGCGCGAGGGGCGCGTGGAGGTGCTGCTGCCGCACGCGGGGTGAGGCGGGGGCCGGTGCTGCTCAGGCCTGAGCCGTCGACGCCCGCTCGACCAGCACCGGCGGCACCGGGCGGTCGACGGCGGGCTCCTCGCCGCGCAGCTCCGCGAGCACGACGCCGATCGTGCGGCGGCCGACCTCCGCGAAGTCCTGGCGGATGGTGGTCAGCGGCGGCTGGTAGTGCGCCGCCTCGGGGACGTCGTCGAAGCCGACGACGCTGAGGTCCTCGGGCACGCGCAGTCCCCGCTCGGTGCAGGCGTGCAGGAGTCCGAGGGCCATCTGGTCGTTGCCGGCGAACACCGCGGTCGGCCGGGGCGAGGAGTCGAGGAGGCGGAGGCCGGCGCGGTAGCCGGACTCGGCGCTCCAGTCGCCCTCCACGACGGCGACGGGGTCGAGGCCGGCCGCGCTCATCCCGGCGCCGAAGCCCTCGAGCCGCGCCTGCGCCTCCACCCAGTGCTGCGGACCGGCGAGGTGCGCGATGCGGGTGTGGCCGAGGCCGACGAGGTGCTCGGTCGCCAGTCGCGCTCCGGCCGCCTGGTCGACGAGGAGCAGGGAGTCGGCGCCGCGGTCCGTCGCGCCGAGCGTCACCGACGGGACGCCGATCGCGAGGCTCTCGATCGCCTCCAGCGCGCGCTCCTGCGGGGCGAGGACCACGATCGCCTCCACCGACTCCCGCTGCAGGTGGGCGAGACCGTCGGCCAGCGACTCCGCGTCCGGCGCCGCGTTCACGACCGGGACCCGGTAGCCCGCGTCGCGCGCCGCCTGCTCGATCGCGGCCATCGCGGTGGCGGTGCCGTAGAAGCTGTGGCTCTCGGCGGCGAGGATCCCGATCAGGCCGGAGCGGCTCGTCGCCAGGGCGCGGGCGGCGGCGCTGGGGCGGAAGCCGAGGTCCTCGATCGCGGCGAGCACGCGCTCCCGGGTGCGCGGCCGCAGCTGAGGGCTGTCGTTGAGCACCCGCGAGACCGTCTGGTACGACACTCCGGCCCGCACCGCGACGTCGCGGATGGTCGGCGCGCGGTCGAGGGGCATGGCCACACCGTAGCGGTGCGTGCGCCCCCGTCCCCTCCCGCGAGATGCCTCCCGGGTGCGCGTTCGTCGGCGGGTCGCGTACCGGAGCGGCGTCCCGCGGAGGGTGTCCGGGCGCGGGTCAGGGGCCGCCGAGCCAGTGGTCGATGCGGTGGTGGTCGGGGGTGAAGCCGTGGTCGACGCCCCAGAGGACGGCCTGCGTGCGGCTGGTCGCGCCGATCTTGCCGTAGACGCTGCGGATGTAGGACTTCACCGTGTTGGGGCTGAGGTAGGTGAGCGCGGCGACGTCGGCGTTGCTCTTGCCCTGCGTGATGAGCGCGAGGATCTCCGACTCCCGGTCGGTGATGCCCTCGTGGCGGCCCGGCCAGTCGAGGCCCGGTGCGCTGCCCGCCCGCCGCGGAGGATCGCTGACGACGACCTCGCCCGCCGCCACCCGCTCGAGCGCGGCCACCAGCTCCCGCGCCGGCAGGGTCTTGGAGAGGTAGCCGTGGACGCCCTGCTCGAGGGCGTCCGCGATGAGCGTCGGCGCGAAGTTCCAGGTGTAGACGACCACGTGCTCGGCCCGCTCGTTGCGCACCAGCTCCGCGATCTCGTGGTGGTCCGACTCCGGCTGGGCGAACGAGTCGTAGAGGACGACGTCGATCCGGTCGGAGAGGGAGGCGTTCGCGTCGATCTCGGCGACGACCACCCGATCGCGGTAGTGGTCGAACATGTGCGCGAGGCCCGTGAGGACGACGTCGTAGTCGTCGACGAGCGCGACGGTGAGGGGCGCACGGCGGGTCATGGTCGGACGCTACCGCACGGCTCGTCGGGGCGAGCACACCCCCAGGGGTGTACCGCCGCCTCCTCCGGGGTGGTTGCGTAGCCACCGGTCCCGCAACCGCGGAACCGATCAGCGGGCCCCCGCCCGCACAACGGAAGGACGACCGCCATGCTCGGTCTCATCATCAGCCTCATCGTCGTCGGACTCATCGCAGGAGCGCTGGCCCGGCTCATCGTCCCCGGGAAGCAGAGCATCAGCATCGGCATGACCATCGTGCTCGGCATCGTCGGCTCGTTCGTCGGCGGCTTCCTCGGCTTCCTGATCTTCCAGCACGACCCGATGGACGGCTTCTTCCAGCCCGCCGGCATCATCGGCTCGATCATCGGAGCGATCATCGTCCTGCTCGTCTACACCCGCTTCGCCGGCCGCTCCGCCGCGCGACGCTGACCCGCAGCGCACGGCGACAGCGAGGTCGCTGCCGACCCGCCCTCCGCGGGCGTGCAGGCACCACGCTGACCGGCGGCCCCGGCCCGGCTCCCTCCACGGGCCGGGCCGTCGTGCTGTCCGCGGGGTGCCCGGGCGTCGACCGCGGTCTCCGACGCTGCGTCCGCGGGTTCCGACGCTCCGTCCGCGGAGCCCGCGCCGCGTCCTCCGACCTCCGTGGATGGGCGGCCGAGTCCGTCGACGCCGCGTCGGTGGCGGCCGAGTCCGTCGCCGCCGAGTCCGTCGCCGCAGAGTCCGCAGCCGCGCAGTCCGTCACCGCCCAGCCGCTGCGCACCGGGGTGCGCGATGCTCGGGCGATGCCGCTCGTCGTCCCCGATGCCCTCGTCCCGCTCGCGCTCCGGCTCGCCCGCGCGAACCGCACCTTCGTCAGCGCGGAGGGAGCCCGTCGCCGCATCCGGGAGCGCGCGCTCCGTCCCGCCTCCTACGGACCGCCGCCCCGCCTCCGGCCCGGCGTGCGCGTCGACGTGGAGCAGGTCGGCTCCTGGCCGGTCTACACGATCCGCCCGCGGGTGATCCGCGGCGGCGTCGTCTACGTCCACGGCGGCGGCTGGGTGAACGAGATCGCGCCCCAGCACTGGTGGCTCGCCGCCCGCATCGCCGACGAGGCCTCCGTCGCGGTGACCCTCCCGATCTACCCGCTCGTGCCCTTCGGCATGGCGCTCGAGGCGCGCGACGGTGTCCGCGCCCTGGTGCTGCGGAGTCTTGAGCGGCACGGGGCGACCTGCCTCGCCGGCGACTCTGCGGGCGGCCAGATCGCCCTCTCGACGGCCCTCGCCCTGCGCGATGAGGGGGTGGTCCTGCCGCGCACGACCCTCGTCTCGCCCGCGCTCGACCTCTCCTGGAGCAACCCGCGGATCCCCGAGGTGCAGCCGACCGATCCCTGGCTCGGCACCCCGGGCGGTCGCGTCCTCGCCGAGAGCTGGCGCGGCGCCCTCGACCTGCTCGATCCCGTGGTCAGCCCGCTGTTCGGCGACCTGGCGGGCCTCGGCCCCCTCACCGTCTTCACGGGCACACGTGACGTCCTCAATCCGGACGCCCACGTGCTGGCCGAGCGGGCGGCGGCCGCCGGGGTCCCGTTCGAGCTCCACGAGGCCGTCGGGCAGGTCCACGTGTACCCGCTCGTGCCCACGCGGGCCGGCCGCGAGGCGCAGCACGACCTGGTCGAGGGGCTCCGCGCGGCGGTCTGATCGGAGGCTCGCCCGGGCGTCCGGCAGGCTCCTCTCAGTCCGTCTTCCGGACGGCGGACGGCGCCGCCGCCCGCTCGTCCACGACGTCGAGGCGAGCCAGCGCGTTCGCCGTCCCTCGGCGGCCCCGTGTCGCGACCAGGCCGATCATCGCGGCCGCCGCGAGGACGAAGGCGAGCAGCGACCAGAACCCGCCCTCGACGGCGAGCAGGGTCGACCAGCCGCCCGATCCCGCCGCCCAGCGCACGAGCCGCTGCCAGAGGAGCGGTCGCGGCTCGGGACGCAGGCGCACCACCGTCTCGCCGAGGGTCCGCCCGGACCGCAGCACGATCACCAGCTGGAGCAGCGGAGCGACGAACGGCAGGGCTCCGAGAACCACGTCCCCGGGGCTCGAGCGCGTGTCCACCCCCGCGAGCACGAGGCCGACCCCGGTGATCGAGACGAGCGCGCCCGTGATGAGGCTCAGCGCGAGCACGTCGCAGAACATGCCGAAGGCGCGGCGGCGGATCGTGACCGGGCGGGCCAGCTCCGGCACCGCGCCCTCGGTCCGGCGGGTGAAGACGACGAGCACAGGGGAGAGGAGGGTGCCGAGCAGGGCGCCGGCCGTGTTGGCCAGCAGGTCGTCGACGTCGAAGAGCCGGTAGGCGCACGGGTAGAGGAACCAGTCGCCCGTGAGCTGCGTGACCTCGATGAGGAGCGAGACGGCGAAGCCGGCGACGGTGCCGCCGATCAGCCCGGCGACGAGGCGCCCGCGCAGAGCGAGGTGTCGGACGAGCATCCCGAGGGGGACGAAGAAGACCACGTTGAGGAGCACCTGCGCGGACGCGGGGTTCGTCAGCAGCGCGCGGGGCCCGTCGATCCCGCCCTCCTTCGCGATGTCCCCGACGAAGGCGAACAGGCGCAGCTGCGGACCCGATCCGGTGCGGCAGGCGGCGGCGACCGTCGCCTCGTCGGGCAGGGGGAGGAGCGTGTAGGTGACGAGGGCGAGCGCGTAGACCACGGCGGCGAAGGCCAGCACCGCGTTGCCGATCCCGAGGACGCCGCGGCGCCGGTACTGCAGGGCGGCCCAGGGCACGAGGCCCACGAGGGCGACGGCGGAGCCGAACAGGAGGGCGAGCACGGCGGAGGTCATGCGTCGACAGTAGGAGAGCGGAGGCCGATCCCCACCGACAGGCGCTCCGGGGATCTCCGCCAGCGCGATTCATCCCTCCCCAGCGCGGGATCCGGGCGCTCCTCCAGGGATCCGAGCGATCCCCGCCCGCCGCCTCCACGCCCTGCTAGCGTTTCCTGGGTCGCGTCCAAGAAACGCCTGCACCCCCGACCCCTCCACGAAAGACGTCATGCCGCTGCGCTCCCGCCTCCTCGCCCTCCCCGCCGCCGTCGCGGCCGCCGCGCTCCTGCTCAGCGGCTGCACCGCCGAGACGCCCGACGCATCCAGCACCCCCGTCGACGGCGGGACGCTGACCTACGCGTCCGGCGACGCCGAGCCCACCTGCCTCGACCCGCACGTCGGCGGCAACTACCCGCAGGCGCTCCTCGCGACACAGGTGCTCGAGTCGCTCGTCTCGCGCGACGCCGACGGCACCATCACGCCGTGGCTGGCCGAGTCGTGGACCGTCTCGGACGACGCGCTCAGCTACGACTTCACCCTGCGCGAGGGTGTGACCTTCACCGACGGCACCGCCCTCGACGCGGAGGCGGTCGCCGCGAACATCGCGCACCTGCAGGACCCGGCGACCAAGTCCTCCACCGGCTACCTCGCCGTGGCGAAGGTCGCCTCCGTCACCGCGGTCTCGCCGACCGTCGCCCGCTTCACCCTGACCGCGCCGGACAGTGCGCTGCTCGAGTCGCTCGCGCAGCCGTGGACCGCGATCGAGTCGCCCGCCGGCATCGCCCGCGGCGAGGAGGCGAACTGCGAGGCGCCCGTCGGCACCGGCCCCTTCACCGTCTCGGAGTGGGTCAAGCAGGACCACGTGACCCTCACCCGCAACGAGGCCTACGACGCGTCGACCGGCCCGACCGGGGACGGCCACGAGGGCCCCGCGCACCTGGCGAGCATCACCTGGCGCTTCATCCCCGACTCCGCCACCCGCTACGCGGCGCTGCAGTCGGGCGAGGTCGACGTGCTCGACAACGCCCAGCCCGACACCCTGATGGCCGCGACCGGAGCCACCGACCTCGTCGAGCTCGACGCGCCCCGGCCCGGCTCGGTCAACCGCCTCGAGCTCAACTCCGGGCAGGCGCCGTTCGACGACGAGTCCGTTCGCGAGGCCTTCGTCCGCGGCGTCGGCGTGAACGACGCGATCGACTCCCTCTTCTTCGGCACCGCCGAGCGCTCCTACTCCCCGCTGTCCAGCCGCGAGGCGACCGCGTACTCCGACCCGTCGCTCTTCGAGGACGCCGGGTCCGACTCCGAGACGGCCGCCGCCGAGGACCTGCTCGAGAAGGCCGGCTGGGTGGACTCGGACGGCGACGGCATCCGCGAGAAGGACGGCACGCCGATGACGCTTCGCTTCCCCGTCAGCACCAACCAGTCGATCCCGGCCGAGCAGTCGCTGTTCGAGCAGATCCAGGCCTCGGCGAAGACCCTCGGCTTCGACGTGCGGATCAGCCTGCTCGACCTGTCGAGCTGGTACACCGCGCTCGCGTCGAACGAGTACGAGCTGGTGAGCGCCCCGTACACGAAGGTCGGACCCGACGTTCTGCGGATCCTCTACTCCTCCTCGGGCATCACCCCCGCGCCGAGCGGCTACTTCGCCAACCACGCGCAGATCGCCGACCCCGCGCTCGACTCGCTGCTCGAGCAGGCGAGCGCCACGACCGACGAGGACGCCCGCGCCGACCTGTACGAGCAGGCGCAGCGGATCGTCCTCGAGGGCTACTGGATCCTGCCGCTCTACGACCAGCAGAACCACTACCTGCACCGGTCGGCCGTCCAGGGCCTCGTCGCCCTCGACACCGTGTCGACCCCCTGGTTCGCCGACGCCTGGGTCTGACCCGGCCCCGGAGAGCCGCCTGCACCGATCGAAGAGCGGACGCACGCCGGTCGAGTAGTCGCCGCGGCGGCGCATCGAGACCCCGGGATCGGGATGGGCGGAGCTCGAGACGCCCGCTCCGCGGGCTGCTCGATCAGCAGGGGTCGGTCCTCCATGCTGGTCGAGTAGCCGCCGTCTGTCGCGCGTCGAGTCCCCGTGCTCCGGAGGGAGCGGGCCTCGACGACGCCCCGCCCCCTGCATCGCCCCGACCAGAGAGGACGCCCGCCCGCATGATCCGCTGCGTGCTCCTCCGCCTCGGCGGCGCCCTCGTGGTGCTGTGGGCCGTCGCGACCGCCGTCTTCGTCCTCATCCGCCTCGTCCCCGGCGATCCGGCGCAGGCGATCCTCGGCGGTCCGGGCTCGCAGGCGTCGCCCGAGGCGCTCGCCGCGGTGCGGGAGCAGTACGGCCTCGACCAGCCGCTCCTCGTGCAGTACCTGGTGCAGCTCGGCAGGCTCGCGCGCGGCGACCTCGGCACCTCCTACTCCCTGCGCACTCCCGTCGCGCAGATCCTCGGCGAGCAGCTGCCCGGCACCCTCCTGCTCGCCGTGCTCGCGCTCACCGCCGCATGGATCCTGGCGCTCGCGACCGCCCTCTGGTCGACCCGGGGCGGCCGCCTCGCCGCCGCGGTCGGGTCCGGCCTCGAGCTCACGGCGGCCGCGCTCCCGCACTTCTGGCTGGCGACCGTGCTGATCGCCGTCTTCGCGACCGCGCTGCGCTGGCTGCCCCCGGTCAGCACAGGGTCGCCCGCCGGGCTGGTGCTGCCCACGCTCACCCTCGCGATCCCGCTGGCGGGCTTCCTCGGCCAGGTGATGCGCCGCTCCCTCCTCGACGCGCTGGAGTCGCCGTTCGTGCTCGCCGCTCGGGCGCGCGGCGAGGGCGAGCTCGGCGTCCGCGCCCGCCACGCGCTGCGCCACGCGGTGCTGCCAGGGGTCTCGCTCTCGGGCTGGGCGTTCGGCTACCTGATCGGCGGGGCCGTGGTGGTCGAGACGATCTTCGCGAGGCCGGGGCTCGGCCGGACTCTGCTCGCGGCGGTGACCGTCCGTGACGTGCCGGTGGTGACGGGTGTCGTGCTGGTCACGGCGCTGGCGTACATCGTCGTGACGCTCGCCACCGATCTGCTGACCCGCGTGATCGACCCGCGGCTGGCGCGGCGGGAGGCGGTCGCGTGAGCGAGCTCGAGCTGCGCGCCGCCCGCCCGCTCCGCCGGGGTCCCTCCCGCTTCCGCGCCGGCGAGGTGCTGGCCGCGGTCTTCGTGGTGCTGCTCCTGCTCGCCGCCGTCGCGCCCGGGCTGCTCGCCCCCTCCGATCCGCTCGCCGTCGCCCCGCGCGACGCCTTCACCCCACCGGGTGCCGCGCACCTGCTCGGCACCGACGAGTCCGGTCGCGACGTCCTCAGCCGCCTCATCGCGGGGGCCGGCGCATCCCTCCTGATCGGCGCCAGCGCCACCGCGATCGGCCTCGTCCTCGGCGCGGTGCTCGGGGTGGTCGCGGCTTTCGGCGGCCGCGTCGTCGACGGCGTGATCGGCCGCGTGCTCGAGGTGCTCTTCGCCTTCCCCGCACTCCTGCTCGCGCTGCTCGTGATCGTGGTCACGGGTCCCGGAGTCGTCCCCGCCACCATCGCGGTCGGCCTCTCGACCGCGCCGGGGTACGCCCGCATCCTGCGCACGCAGCTGCTCGGCATCCGCGACTCCGGCTACGTCGAGGCGGCGCGCGTGCTGGGGCACGGACCCGTCCGCATCCTCGTCCGGCACGTCCTCCCCAACACCTTCGGGCCGCTCGCCGTGCTGGCGACCCTCGGCGTCGGCCAGGCGATCGTCTGGGCCTCGGCCCTCAGCTACCTGGGCCTGGGCGCCGAGCCGCCCGCGCCGGAGTGGGGCGCGATGCTCTCGGCGGGCCGCACCTACCTCGCGAGCGCGTGGTGGCTGACCGTGTTCCCGGGACTGGCGATCGTGCTGACCACGATCGCGACGACGGTCCTCGGCGGGCGTCTGCGGTGAGCGCGGTCGTCGTCGAGGGGCTCCGGGTCGCCTTCGACGGAGTCGAGGTGGTGCACGGGGTCTCGTTCCGCGTGGAGCCGGGGGAGTGCGTCGCGATCGTCGGCGAGTCCGGGTCGGGCAAGAGCGTCACCGCGCGAGCGCTGCTGGGGCTGAGCGGAGGCGCCGTGACCGGGAGCGTCCGCGTCGGCGGGACCGAGGTGGTCGGAGCGGGCGAGCGGGAGCTGCGGCGGCTGCGCGGCGGATCCGTCGGCTTCGTCCCGCAGGACGCGCTGCTCTCGCTCGACCCGCTGCGCCCGATCGGCCGCGAGATCGGCGACGTGCTCCGCCTCCACGGCCGCCTCCCCGCGGCCGAGCGCGCGCAGCGGACGGTCGAGGCCCTGGCGAGCGTCGGCATGCCGGAGCCGGCCGAGCGGATGCGGGAGCGCTCCGGCGACCTCTCCGGCGGGCTCCGCCAGCGCGCCCTCCTCGCGGCGGCCGTGGCGCTCGATCCGCCGCTGCTCGTCGGCGACGAGCCGACCACCGCGCTCGACGTCACCGTCCAGGCCCGCGTGCTCGAGCTCTTCGCCGAGCAGAAGGCGCGCGGCCGGGCGCTCGTCCTGGTCTCGCACGACCTCGCGGTGGTGGCGGGCCTCGCCGACCGCATCCTCGTGCTGGCCGACGGCCGCGTGGTGGAGGAGGGGACCGCGGCCGAGGTGCTGCGCGCGCCCCGCAGCCCCGAGGCCCGCGCGCTCGTGGCCGCTGTCCCCGCCGGGCGCCCGCGCGGCTCCCGGCTCACCGACCCGACCGCACCGGCGACCCCGCCCGAGACTCCCGGCGAGGTCGTGGTCGCGGCCCGCGGACTCGCCGCCCGCTTCCCGCTGCCCGGCGGAGGAGTGCGGGTCGCGGTCGACGACGTCGACCTCCGGCTGCGGCGCGGCGAGACCGTGGGGCTCGTCGGCGAGTCCGGGTCGGGCAAGAGCACGGTGGCCCGGCTCGTGCTGGCGCTGCGGCGTCCGGACGCGGGCGCCGTCGAGCTGTTCGGCGAGCCGTGGTCGGCAGCGACCGAGCGCTCCCGCCGTCCCCGCCGTCCGCGGATCGGCGCCGTCTACCAGGACAGCCTCTCCTCGTTCGACCCGCGCTGGAGCGTCGGCCGCCTCCTCCGCGACGCCGGCGCAGCCTCCGTGCCCGCGCTGCTCGAGAGCGTGGGGCTCGACCCCGCCCTGGAGCGGCGCTCGCCGCGGACCCTCTCCGGCGGTCAGCGCCAGCGCGTCTCGATCGCCCGGGCGCTGGCGACGCGCCCCGACGTGCTGATCTGCGACGAGCCCGTCTCGGCCCTCGACGTGTCGGTGCAGGCGCAGATCCTCGACCTGCTCGACGACCTGCAGCGACGTCACGGCCTCGCCCTCCTCCTCATCTCGCACGACCTCGGCGTGATCGCGCACATGAGCGATCGCATCGCGGTGATGCGCGAGGGCCGGATCGTCGAGGCGGGGCCGGCCGCGTCGCTCCTCGCCGCACCGCAGGAGGAGTACACGCGCCGCCTGCTCGCCGCCGCCCCTCGCCTCGAGCGCTGAGCCGTCCGTGGCGCGGCGCCCGCGCAAGCCCGCGCCGCGAATCCGCCGCACCTCCACCACGTGTCGGACCTGCGGCGTAGCGTTGCCGAGGTGATGCGCCCGACGACCCAGACCCTCGGCCAGCTCCGTGCCTCCGGGCACGTGCAGAAGACCCTCCGCACCGAGATCCGCGACAACCTGCTCGACGCCCTGCGCGAGGGCCGCGATCCCTGGCCGGGCCTGCACGGCTTCGCCGAGACGGTCATCCCGCAGGTCGAGCGCGCCGTCATCGCCGGTCACGACATCGTCCTGCTGGGCGAGCGCGGCCAGGGCAAGACCCGCCTCCTGCGCACCCTCGTCGGCCTGCTCGACGAGTGGACGCCCGTCATCGAGGGGTCCGAGCTCGGCGAGCACCCCTACGAGCCGATCACCACGGAGAGCCGTCGCCGCGCGGAGGAGCTGGGCGAGGACCTGCCCGTCGCGTGGAAGCCCCGCGAGGAGCGCTACGTCGAGAAGCTGGCCACGCCCGACACCAGCGTCGCCGACCTCATCGGCGACGTCGACCCGATGAAGGTGGCCGAGGGCCGCAGCCTGGGCGACCCGGAGACCATCCACTTCGGCCTCATCCCCCGCAGCCACCGCGGCATCGTCGCGATCAACGAGCTGCCGGACCTGGCCGAGCGGATCCAGGTCGCCATGCTCAACGTGATGGAGGAGCGCGACATCCAGATCCGCGGCTACGTCCTCCGCCTCCCCCTCGACGTCCTCGTCGTCGCGAGCGCGAACCCGGAGGACTACACGAACCGCGGCCGGATCATCACGCCGCTGAAGGACCGCTTCGGCGCCGAGATCCGCACCCACTACCCGACCGCCCTCGTCGACGAGGTCGCCGTCATCCGGCAGGAGGCGGACCTCGTCGCGACCGTGCCCGATGCGCTCATCGAGATCCTCGCCCGCTTCACGCGGGCCCTGCGCGAGTCGAGCTCCGTCGACCAGCGCAGCGGTGTCAGCGCCCGCTTCGCCATCGCCGGCGCCGAGACGATCGCCGCCGCCGCCCTGCACCGCGCCACCCGCCGCGGCGAGGAGGAGGCGGTCGCCCGCCCCATCGACCTCGAGACCGCCGTCGACGTGCTCGGCGGCAAGATCGAGTTCGAGTCGGGGGAGGAGGGCCGCGAGGACGAGATCCTCGACCACCTGCTCCGTCAGGCCACCGCCGAGACCGTCCGCGCCCACCTGCGCGGCGTCGACCTCGGGCCGCTCGTCGAGGCGGTCGAGAACGGCGCGATGATCACGACCGGCGAGCAGGTGACCGCCCGCGAGTTCCTGGCCGGCCTGCCGCTGCTGGGCGAGGCCCGCGTGTACGACGAGGTCGCCGAGCGCCTCGACGCCGTGGGGGAGGGGCGCCGCGCCGGAGCGGTCGAGCTCGCCCTCGAGGGCCTCTACCTCTCGCGCAAGCTGAGCAAGGAGACGGGCGGGGGCGAGGCCGTCTATGGCTGATGCTCCGCGCGGCAACCGGCGGCTGAAGCGCGACGCGCGCTACGCGAAGTACGACGGGGGACCCGATCCGCTCGCTCCTCCGGTCGACCTGAAGGAGGCCCTCGACGCGATCGGCGAGAACGTGATGGGCGGCACCTCGCCCGAGCGCGCCCTGCGCGAGTTCCTCCGCCGGGGCACCCGCGACCGCGAGGGCCTGGACGACCTGGCCGCCCGCGTCGCCGAGCGGCGTCGCGAACTCACACAGAGGAACAACCTCGACGGCACGCTCCGCGAGATCCGCGAGCTCCTCGACAGGGCCGTCCTCGCCGAGCGCAAGCAGCTCGCCCGCGACACGCAGATGGACGACGGCGACCGCGCGCTCGCCGAGATCCAGCTCGACAGCCTCCCGCCCTCGCCGGCCGCGGCCGTCTCGGAGCTCCGCGACTACCGCTGGCAGAGCCCCGAGGCGCGCGCCGACTTCGAGCGGATCCGCGAGCTCCTGGGCCGCGAGATGCTCGATCAGCGCTTCGAGGGGATGAAGCAGGCCCTCGAGAACGCGAGCGACGAGGACCGCGCCGCGATCGACGCGATGCTCCGCGACCTGAACGAGCTGCTCGAGGCGCACGCGCGCGGGGAGGACACCCCCGAGCAGTTCGACGCCTTCATGGAGCAGCACGGCGAGTACTTCCCCGAGGGCCCGGAGTCGGTGGACGAGCTGATCGACGCGCTCGCCGCCCGCGCGGCCGCGGCTCAGCGGATGCGCAACTCGATGACCGCCGAGCAGCGCGCCGAGCTCGACGCCCTCGCCCAGGAGGCCTTCGGCACGCCGGAGCTCATGCAGTCCCTCGGCCGCCTCGACGAGACCCTGCGGGGGCTCCGTCCCGGCGAGGACTGGGGCGGCTCCGAGCGGGTGGACGGCGAGCAGGGGCTCGGCCTCGGCGACGGGACGGGCGTGTTCCAGCAGCTGGCCGACCTCGACGCCCTCGCCGACCAGCTCGCGCAGACGGACCGCTCCTCCCTCGACGACCTCGACCTCGACCTGCTGGCGAAGCGCCTCGGCGAGGACGCCTCCGTCGACGCGCAGACGCTGAAGCGCCTGGAGCGGGCCCTGCGCGACTCCGGGACTTTGCGCCGCGGCTCCGACGGCCGCCTCGCCCTCAGCCCGAAGGCCATGCGCCAGCTCGGCAAAGCGCTCCTGCGCGACATCGCCGAGACCGTCTCCGGCCGTCAGGGCGCCCGCGACGTCCGGCGCGCGGGCGCGGCGGGCGAGCGCTCCGGAGCGACGCGCTCGTGGGAGTTCGGCGACACCGAGGCCTGGGACATCCCCCGCACGGTGACCAACGCCCTCACCCGCAGCGCCGGCGAGGGCCGACCGGTCGGCTCGGGGGTGCGCATCCTGATCGACGACGTCGAGGTGCAGGAGACGGAGGCGCGCACGCAGGCCTGTGTCGCGCTCCTCGTCGACACCTCGTTCTCGATGGCGATGGACGGCCGCTGGGTGCCGATGAAGCGCACCGCGCTCGCCCTGCACACCCTGATCAGCAGCCGGTTCCGCGGAGACGCGCTGCAGCTCGTCGCCTTCGGCCGACGCGCCGAGGTGATGGACGTCGAGCAGCTGGTGGGCCTGGACGCGGAGTGGGACAAGGGCACGAACCTGCACCACGCGCTGCTGCTGGCCAACCGGCACTTCCGCAAGCACCCGAACGCGCAGCCGGTGCTGCTCATCGTCACCGACGGCGAGCCGACCGCGCACCTCGAGCCCGACGGCGGCGTCTTCTTCGACTACCCGCCGGACCCGCTGACGGTCGCCGTCTCGGTCCGTGAGCTCGACGCGTCGCTCCGCCTCGGCGCGCACACCACGTTCTTCCGCCTGGGCGACGACCCGGGCCTCGCGCGCTTCATCGACTCGCTCGCCCGCCGGGTCGGCGGCTCGGTGGTGAACCCGGAGGCGGAGGACCTGGGAGCGGCCGTCGTCTCCTCCTACCTCGGCGCTCGCGGCGCGGGTCCGGGAGGCGGCGGGACGCCGGGCGAGGAGCTGTTCGGCCGCGGCTGGAGCTTCTGAGCCGCTCAGGATGCAGGAGGGATCCGCTCCCGCGCCTGAGGATCAGCGCGTCTCCGCCGCGCCGGAGGCGTTCGTCCTGAGTTCCGACCGCGCCCGGCTCAGAACAGCGGCCAGGGCACCGCGGGCATCCCGCCCCGCGGGCCCGGGAAGCGGCCGAAGGAGCCGAGCCGCTCGCAGCGCTTCGCGAACGCGGCGACCTCGTCCTCGGTGAGCAGCTCCGAGAGCGCCTCGCCGAGCGGTCCGTCGATCTGCGCGCGCAGGAGCGCCAGCGCCGTCAGCTCCTCCTCGAGCAGCGGTTCGCCGATCCAGCCCCAGAGGACCGTGCGCAGCTTGTGCTCGGAGTGGAAGGTGAGGCCGTGGTCGACCCCGTAGCGGTGGCCGTCGGGCAGCGCGAGCACGTGCCCGCCCTTCCGGTCCGCGTTGTTGGCGACCACGTCGAACACCGCCATCCGGCGCAGCGCCGTCGAGTCCTCGTGCACGAGGGAGATGTCGCGGTCCTCCTCGTCGCTGCCGTCGAGGACGTGCCGCCATCCGTCGGGCACGGCGTCGGCGGGCACCAGGTCGACCGCGTCCTGGTCCGGATCGATGTCCTGCCAGAGCTGGACCATGCCCGGCCCGAGCGGACCGTCGCGGAGCCACGTGCGCGGCACCACGTTCCAGCCGAGCGCCTCCGAGACGAGGTACGCGGCGACCTCGCGGCCCGCGAGCACGCCGTCCGGGAAGTCCCACAGCGGCTTCTCGCCCGAGATCGGCTTGTAGACGACGGACGTCTCGCCGAGCTGCGCGAGGAACGTCGCGTTCGAGGCGATCGTGATCCGGCCGGCCAGCTCCAGCTCGCCGTCGAGCCCGCCCGGGTCGCTCATGCGAGCGGGCAGTCGTGCCCGTCGGGATCCATCGGCTCGCCGCAGCGGGGGCAGAGCGGACGTCCGGCGCCGACGACCTCGAGGGTGCGCTTCGCGAAGGCGCGCGCCGTTCCGACCGGGATCTTCACCTGCAGCATCTCGGTGGGCTCGGGCTCCTCCTCGGAGTCGTCCTCCGCCTCGGTCAGCGGGTAGGCCTCGATCACGATCTGCGCGGTGGACGGGTCCCAGCCGAGGCTGAGACCGCCGACGCGGAACTCGGGCTCCACGGGCTGGTCGAGCGGGTCGTTGTCGACGAGCTCCGGGGGAGTGCCGGCGGGGACGCTGACCGGGTTGCCCTGGGCGGTCATCAGCTGGTCGAGGATCTCGTCGATCTTCTCGGCGAGGAGGGCCGACTGCTGCTTCTCGAGGCCGACGCTGACCACGCGGGGCCCGGTCTTGGCCTGGAGGTAGAAGGAGCGCGAGCCGGGTGAGCCGACGGTCCCCACGACGACGCGATCGGGCCAGTCGAATCCGTGCACGATCGGAGGCATGCCCCCAGTCTACGAGCGCCCGCCTCCGCGGTGGCTGCGCGCGTCGGGCTCGGGCGGCCTGCTGATCGAGCAGCCGTCTCTTCTGCTGACCGAGCCCCCCGCGGAGCGGGCGCATCGAGATCCACCGCCGCCGAGCACCCGCGTCCCTGCCGCTCGGTCGAGCCCTGAAGCGGCCCTCCCGAACCGCGCCTACTCGTGCCCCGCCCCGCCCCCCACAGCGGCGTCCGCCACGGGGGCCGCCTTCCGCAGCCAGCCCAGGTCCCCGGCGTCCGTGTTCATCGCGACGACCTCGGGCCGCCCCGCGCCGTAGCGGATGATCGACACCGACGCCGGTCCGACGCTGAGCCTCTGGAAGAGGTCGAGGTGCATGCCGAGCGCGTCCGCGAGGATCGCCTTGATCGTGTCTCCGTGGCTGACCGCCGCCCACACCGCGCCGGCCCCGTGCTCCTCCGCCACCGCCGCGTCGTGGCGGCGGATCGCCGACACGGCCCGGGCCTGCATCGCGAGCATCCCCTCGCCGCCGGGGAACACCACCGCGGAAGGCTGGTTCTGCACCGTCGCCCAGAGCGGCTCCGTCGCGAGATCCCGCAGCGAGCGCCCCGACCAGTCGCCGTAGTCGCACTCGGTGATGCCCTTGTCGATCACCGTCGCCGGCGATCCCGTCTGCCGCTCGAGGACGAAGCGCGTGGTCTGCCGGCACCGCTCGAGCGGGCTCGACACCACGGTCGCGAGCTCGACCGCCGCCAGCCGCTCCCCGGTGCGCGCCGCCTGCGTGCGTCCGACGTCGTCGAGCCGCACTCCGGCGGTGCGTCCGGCGAGGATCCCCGCGGTGTTCGCGGTGGTGCGTCCGTGCCGGACGAGGAGGAGCGTGGGCATGGGGCCAGCGTAGGCGGCCGTGCTCCCGCCCCGCCCCGTCGGACCACCGGGGCCGCGCCGGCGCGTTCAGCGCGACTCCATCGCGGGACGGATGCCCCGACCGCAGCGCCTGCCTAGGGTGGAGGAGCGGCCGCCCACCGCGGCCCGGAAGGGACACACATGGACGGGACGACGCCCCCCGGCATTCCCCAGGACGGCACGGACACCGAGAGCCCCGCCGCGCGCACCGCCGCCGACGGCACCGCTGCCGAGCACACCGACTCCGCGCTCACCGACCCCGCGACCCCCGCGTGGGCCGCCCCCGAGGCCTCCGGCCGCCACGGCGAGGTCGCCCTGCGGATCCGCGGCCTCCGCAAGCGCTTCGGCGACAAGGAGGCCGTGAAGGACATCGACCTCGACGTCCCCGCCGGGTCCTTCTTCGGGCTCGTCGGCCCCAACGGCGCGGGCAAGACGACGACCCTCTCGATGGCCACGGCCCTGCTCCGCCCCGACAGCGGCGTCGTCACGATCCACGAGGTCGACGTCTGGAAGGACACCCTCGAGGCGAAGCGGCTGATCGGCGTCCTCGCCGACGGCGTCAAGCTGTTCGACCGCCTCACCGGTCTCCAGCTCGTCACCTACTACGGCCTGCTCTGCGGGCTCGAGCGCTCCGTCGTCGTCGAGCGGACCGACGACCTCCTCGCCCTGCTCGGCCTCGATTCGGCCGACCGCACGCTCGTTGTGGACTACTCCGCGGGCATGACCAAGAAGATCGCGCTCGCCTGCGCGCTCGTGCGCGCCCCGCGCCTCCTGGTGCTCGACGAGCCGTTCGAGTCGGTCGACCCGGTCTCGGCGGCGAACATCCGCGACATCCTGACCGGCTTCGTCGCGTCGGGCGGCACGGTCATCGTCTCGTCCCACTCCATGGACCTCGTCGAGCGGATGTGCGACCGCGTCGCCGTCATCGCCGACGGCCGCGTGCTCGCCTCCGGCACCCTCGAGGAGGTCCGCGCCGGGTCCAGCCTCGAGGAGCGCTTCGTCGAGCTGGTCGGCGGCCGCACCCACCAGGAGGGACCGGCATGGTTGCGCATCTCCTGAGGCTGCGGCTGCTCCTGCTCCGCAACTCGCTGACGCGGAACGTGTGGCAGCTGATCGGCGTGATCCTCGGCGGTCTCTACGCGATCGCGGTGCTCGGCCTGGTCGCGGCCGGCCTGGTCGCGCTCGGAGACACGGACCCGGCGTTCGCGAACGTCGCGATCGTCCTCGGCGGCTCCGCTCTGATCCTCGGCTGGGTGCTCGGGCCGATCTTCCTGTCCGGCTCCGACCAGAGCCTCGACCTGCCCACCCTCGCGACGTTCCCGATCCCGCTGCGGACCCTCCTCCTCGGGCTCGCCGCCGCGGGCCTCGCGGGCATCCCCGGCGTGGTGACCACGCTCGGGGCGCTCGCCTCCGCGGCTGCCTGGTGGAGCCGTCCGATCGGCATCCTGCCCGGCCTCGTCGCCGCGGTGATCGGCGTCGCGACCTGCGTGGTCGCGTCCCGCCTGATCGGCGCGCTCACCACGGGCCTGGGCTCGAGCCGCCGCTACCGCGAGGTGATCGGCGGCGTCGTGCTCGTCGTCGTCATCCTGCTCGGACCGCTCTTCTTCGGCCTGACCAACGTGATCCGCGACGGCCTGGACGTCCTGCCCGTGATCGCGGGCGCCCTCGGCTGGTCGCCGCTCGGCGCGATCTGGGCCGTCCCCGGATCCGTCGTCGCGGGCGACTGGGTCGCGGCGATCGCGCGCCTGCTGATCGGGCTCGCGACGCTGGCCGTCCTCGTCTGGGCGTGGGCCCGGGCGCTGCGGCACGCGCTCGCGGAGCCCGCCGCGTCCGGCGCGCACTCCGCCTCCGGATCCGCGGGCCTCGGCCTGTTCGGGCGCTTCCCCGGCACCCCGACCGGCGCCGTCGCCGCGCGTGCCCTCGGCTACTGGTGGCGCGACCCGCGCTACAGCCGTGGGCTCCTCGTCATCCCCGCCGTCGTCGTCCTCGCGGTGTTCTACTCCGCGATCGGCAGCGGCGGCGACACCTTCGTGCTGCTCTCGGCCGTGCTCGTCGGCCTGATCTTCGGCGTGACCCTCTGCGCCGACGTGTCGTACGACGGCACCGCCTGGGCGGCGCACGTCAGCTCCGGAGTGACGGGGTCGGCCGACCGCGCCGGTCGCGTCATCGCCGCCGCGATCATCGGCATCCCTGCGGTCGTCGTCGTGGCGGTGGGCACCGCGCTGTACGCGGGACGCGCCGACGCGATCCCGGCCGTGCTGGGCATGGCGCTGGCCCTCGTGCTCAGCGGGTTCGGAGTGTCGAGCGTCGCCTCGTCGCTCGTCGTCTACCCCGTGCCCGGGCCGGGGGACAGCCCGCTGAAGACGCCGCCGGGCTCCGGGATGATCTCGAGCGTCGTGATGCTGGGGAGCATGGCCGCGACCGGTCTGCTGGCGCTCCCGTCGATCGTCCTCGGCGCGATCTCGCTCATCGGCGGCGACCCGGCCTTCGGCCTGATCGGACTGGCGGCCGCCCTCGTGCTGGGCACCGTCTTCGCGCTGGTCGGCATCCGCGTCGGCGGTCGGATCGTCGACCGCCGGGCACCGGAGCTGTTCGCCGCCCTCGTGACGATCGGCTGACGCGGGTGGCGGGGCGCGGGTGGGCGGTTCCCGCCCGCCGCCCGCGTCAGCCGATCGTCACGAGGG
>NZ_PSUU01000036.1:0-40611 GCF_002932015.1 Rathayibacter sp. AY1H3 | reverse complement strand
TCGCGTAGACCTGGTAGGGCAGGTACGACCAGCCGGAGCGTCCTGCCCCGTCCACAGCACCCGCAGCACGAAGAAGTGAAGGGAAACACCACCATGAAGATCGCCCGTTCCGCCCTCAGGCGGACCCTGACCGTCGCGGCCGTCGCGGCCCTGGCCGCCGGCTCCCTCGCGGCCTGCTCGTCCACCTCCGGTGGCGGCACGACCACGAGCGCCGGCTCCGCCGCCGACCTCGACTCCGCCCTCGAGGCCGGTGGCAAGATCACGTACTGGAGCTGGACCCCCAGCGCCGAGGCGCAGGTCGCCGCGTTCGAGAAGGCCTACCCCAAGGTCGACGTCGAGCTCGTCAACGCCGGCACCAACAAGGACGAGTACACCAAGCTCGAGAACGCGATCAAGGCCGGCTCGGGCGCCCCCGACGTCGTCCAGATCGAGTACTACGCCATGCCGCAGTTCGCGCTGTCGGACTCGCTCCTCGACCTGTCGCAGTACGGCATGGGCGACCTCGAGGACAAGTACTCCGCCTCCACCTGGGGCAGCGTCAACATCGACGGCAAGCTCGTCGGACTCCCGCAGGACTCGGGCCCCATGGCGCTGTTCTACAACAAGACCGTCTTCGACCAGTACGGCATCGCCGTCCCCGCCACCTGGGACGAGTACGTCGCCGCGGCCGAGAAGCTGCACACCGCCGACCCGTCGAAGTACATCACCGCCGACACCGGCGACGCCGGCTTCGCGACCAGCATGATCTGGCAGGCGGGCGGCGAGCCGTTCACCACCGACGGCACGGACGTGAAGATCGACCTCGCCGACGAGGGCACCGCCAAGTGGACCGGCGTCTGGAACCAGCTCGTCGAGAAGAAGCTGCTCTCGGAGACCCCCGCCTGGGGCGACGAGTGGTACAAGGGCCTCGCCGACGGCTCCATCGCCTCGCTGGTGACCGGCGCCTGGATGCCCGGCGTGCTGGAGTCCAGCGTCCCCGACGCCTCCGGCGACTGGGCCGTCGCGCCGATCCCGACCTACGACGGCACCGCCGTCAGCGCCGAGAACGGCGGTGGCGGCCAGTCCGTCACCAAGCAGAGCGAGAACCCGGCGCTGGCCGCCGCGTTCCTGCGCTGGCTGAACAGCGACCAGGCCTCGGTCGACGTCTTCCTGCAGAGCGGCGGATTCCCGTCGACCACGGCCGACCTCGACAGCTCGGACTTCACCGGTCAGGAGTCGGAGTACTTCGGCGGCCAGAAGATCAACGAGGTGCTGACCCAGGCCTCGAAGGACGTCCGCTCCGGCTGGTCGTACCTGCCCTACCAGGTCTACGCGAACAGCGTCTTCGGCGACACCGTCGGCCAGGCGTACGCCAACGGCACCAGCCTCGACCAGGGCCTCGCCGACTGGCAGAGCAAGCTCGTCCAGTACGGCAACGCGCAGGGCTTCACCGTCTCGGAGTAGCACCACTGCTCGACGCGGGGCCGGCCGGATCGCTCCGGTCGGCCCCGCGTCGTTCTCACGCTCGGACACACCGGGCACCGATCCTGAGGGGGATCCAGATGACCACCGCTCCCGAGAGCCGCTTCGCCATCGGCGCCGCCGACTTCGAGCTCGACGGCCGCCCGCACCGCATCCTGTCGGGGGCGCTGCACTACTTCCGCATCCACCCGGACCTCTGGGCCGACCGGATCCGCAAGGCCCGCCTGATGGGCCTGAACACCATCGAGACCTACGTCGCCTGGAACGCGCACGAGCCGCGCCGCGGCGAGTGGCGCGAGGACGCCGGGCTCGACCTGGGCCGCTTCCTCGACCTGATCGCCGCCGAGGGCATGCACGCGATCGTGCGCCCCGGCCCCTACATCTGCGCGGAGTGGGACAACGGCGCCCTCCCGGCCTGGCTCTTCCGCGACCCCGAGGTGGGCGTGCGCCGCTCGGAGCCGAACTACCTCGCCGCGGTCAGCGACTACCTGCGCCGCGTGTACTCGATCGTGGCCCCGCGCCAGATCGATGCCGGCGGGCCCGTGGTCCTCGTGCAGATCGAGAACGAGTACGGCGCGTACGGCTCCGACAAGGAGTACCTGGCCGAGCTCGTGCGGGTGACCCGCGACTCCGGCATCACAGTGCCGCTGACCACCATCGACCAGCCCACTCCGCAGATGCTCGCCGACGGCAGCCTGCCGGGCCTGCACCTCACCGGCTCGTTCGGCTCGCGGACCACGGAGCGCCTCGCGACGCTGCGCGAGTTCCAGCCCACCGGGCCGCTGATGTGCATGGAGTTCTGGTGCGGCTGGTTCGACGACTGGGGCACCCAGCACCACACGACGGACGCCGACGCCTCCGCGCAGGAGCTCGACACCCTGCTCGCGGCCGGCGGCTCGGTCAACATCTACATGTTCCACGGCGGCACCAACTTCGGCCTGACCAGCGGCGCGAACGACAAGGGCCGCTACGCCGCGATCACGACGAGCTACGACTACGACGCCCCGCTCGACGAGGGCGGCGACCCGACCGCGAAGTTCTGGGCGTTCCGCGACGTCATCGCGCGCTACGCGCCGGTGCCGGAGGAGGTGCCCGCGGTGCGCCCGCCGGCCCCCGCCCTGACCGCTCCGCTCGTCCCCGGCCCGGCGCTGCTCGGCCTCGGCCAGGCGTTCGGACCGGCCGCGCACCTCGACGCGATGGCCAGCTTCGACGACCTCGGCCACGACGACGGCTTCGTGCTCTTCACGACGACGCTCGACGGCTCCTCCGCTCCGGCCCGCCTCGTGGTGGGCGAGGAGGTGCGCGACCGCGCCTGGGTGCTGCTGGACGGCGTGCCGGTGGGCGTGCTGGCGCGCGACCACCACGAGCGGGCGCTGACTCTGCCGAGCGGACGCGGCGAGCTCGCGATCCTGGTCGAGAACCAGGGCCGGGTGAACTACGGCACGCGCATCGGCGAGCACAAGGGCCTGATCGGAGGCGTGACGCTCGACGGCGCCCCGCTGACCGGCTGGGCGGCGCGTGCCCTCGCGCTGGAGTGCCTCCCCGACCTGGCCGTCGCAGCGCCGGCGTTCTCGGCCGGGCCGCAGCTCGCCTCCGGCTCGTTCGACCTCGACGAGCAGGCCGACCTGTACGTGGACACGCTGCACTGGGGCAAGGGCCTGGTCTGGGTGAACGGCTTCCTCCTCGGGCGCTACTGGCGTCGCGGACCGCAGCGGACGCTGATCGTCCCCTCGCCGGTCACCCGCGCCGGCCGCAACCGCGTCGTTGTGCTGGAGCTGGAGGGCATCGCCGAGCCGGAGATCCGCCTGCTCGCGGGAGCCGAGCTCGGGCACACCGAGATCTGAGCTGCGGAGCGGAGGCGGCGGGAGCGGCCGTCGGAGGCGTGGGTTCGGGTTTCCGGGCTTCGTCGTGCGGGTGGGGCCGGGCCGACTCCGATCTGCACGCGCTGCCGGACCGCCTCCGGTCTGCGGGTGCCACCGGGCCGCCTCCGTCCTGCAGGCGGCGCCGGGCCGCCTCCGGGACGCGAGGCTCTGCTAGCCTCAGGCGCCCCGGTGCGGCGCCGGCGGGCGAAGGGGGAGACATGATGTCCAAGACACTGCTGCGCACGACTCTGATGGGAGGCGCGCTGCTGCTCGCCCTCTCGGGCTGCGCGGGGACCGCGACGAGCGGATCGACCCTCCGCCCGTTCACTCCGACGCTCCCCTCGTCGTCGGCCGCCCCGTCCGCCACCGCGACGGCCGCCGCCCCTGCCGCCGACACCGCTCAGAAGACCGGCGAGCAGGTGGCCGCCGTGCTGACCGGCGTGCAGTTCGTGCCCGGCGAGTACGCGAGCATCCAGGAGATGCTCGACTCGATCTACCCCGGCCTCACCGCGACCGACGCCAGCTGCCTCTCGCCGTTCGGCCTGGGCTGGGACACCGCGCAGCCCGCCGCCGGACTCTCGTACGGCACCAGCGCCGACCGCTCCATGACCGCCGTCGTGTCGAGCACCGGCACCGCCGACGCGGCCGCCTCGCTCCTCGCGAGCGCCACCGACGCGACCACGCGCTGCGCCTCCGGCTCGACGCTCTTCGCCATGCAGGGCGTGCCGGTCGAGACGACCGTCGAGCGCACCGAGCAGACGCTGACCGGCGCCGACGAGACGCTCGGCTGGAAGGTGTCCGGAGCCGTGGGCGGCAAGCCGTTCTCGCTCGTGGGCATCACCGCGCGCGTCGGCGGCGACGCGGTCGCGCTCGTGGGCTGGGACCCGACGACGAACACCTCGTACGTCCCGCGCGCGACGCAGCTCGTCGTCGACGGACTGTAGGGCGCTGGAGCGCTGGACGCTGGACGCTCTGAGCTCTGGCTCTGAGCTCTGAGTCCTGCGCTCGACCGTCCTCCCCTCCGCGAGAGTCCAGGAGTTGTCGCACTCGACGCCGAGTGCGACAACTCTTGAACAGTGGGCGCGGGTCGAGCGCCGGGACTCCGAGCTCTGAGCTCTGCACTTCGACGCCCTCTCCTTCGCGACTGTCCAGGAGTTGTCGCACTCGACGCTGAGTGCGACAACTCTTGAACAGTGGGCGGAGGATCAGACCGAGCGCCTGGGCTCAGAGCGCTGGTAGCTGCGCGTTGGGCTTCGGGCTTCGGGCTTCGGCCTTCGGGCTTCGGGCTTCGGCCTTCGGGCTTCGGGCTTCGGGCTTCGGGCTTCGACGCTCGCTCCTCCGCGAGAGTCCAGGAGTTGTCGCACTCGACGCTGAGTGCGACAACTCCTGAACAGTGGGCGGAGGATCGGGGCGGAGCGAGCACCGGGCGCCGGGCACCTCCCGAGCTTCGGGCAGCCCGCACACAGCGCTGGAGCGCGGCTCAGGCCAGCCAGGAGAGGGTGCCGCCATGGGCGGCCGCGCTAGCGAGCGGGACGCCGTCGGCGGCGAGCAGGAACGGGGTCGGCTCGGGAGCCGTGCGGTCCCCGCGCGCGGCGACGAGGTGCGGGAGCAGCGCCTCCGCCTCGAGCGTCACCAGGCTCGCGCCGCGATCGGCGACCGTCGCCAGGACGCTCTCGCGCGCGGCCCACGGAAGATAGACCAGGGTCCCGAGCGAGACGACCACCGTCCGCAGACCCGGCGGCACCGCGTCGAGCAGGGCGGGCAGCTCGGCGGCCGCATCGCCCGCGACGATCGTCGGCGGGTCGTCCTGCAGAGTCTCCACGGCCGAGCGGAGCCGCGCGGTCCGCTCCGGGCGGTCGGGCGGGAGCAGCGCCTCCAGCCAGGCGACGTCCTCGGGCGAGCGGACGTCGAGCGGCGCCAGGTCGAGACCCCGGCGCCACGGGACGACCGGCAGCCGCGCCGGCGCCGCGCCTCCGCTCACCGCGCACCGCAGCAGAGGCGCGCCCGACCCGAGCCTCGTCTCGCCGTCGCTCGCCGTGAAGGCGTAGGAGTACCGCTCCGGCGCCAGGCAGAGCCCCGCGGAGGCGCCGATCTCGACGAGCGCCACCGGCTCGCCGGGCTCCGTGATCCGCTCCAGCGCTGCGACCAGGGGCGCGCACCGCGGCGCCTCGTTGGTCTGCGTCCTCCGCTCGGCGGCGACCGGCGCCACCCGCGCCCACTCGCTCCGGAGCCACGCGGCGAATCCGGCGCCGTCGACGTCGGGCACGCCGAGCAGCCGCGCGACCGAGAAGAGCAGGGACGGCTGCCGGTGCTGCGCGGGCAGCTCGTCGATCAGGGCGAGGAGGCGCGCGTCGTCAGCGACGGCGAGCGCCCACTCGACCTGCCGCTCGGAGGTCTGCGCGAGCTCGACGGCGGCGCGGCGGAAGCGGTCGGCGGAGGAGGGCATGTCTCCATCCTGAGGGAGCGGCGCCACGGTTCCTGCAGGCGGGCGGAGGACCTGCGCGGCGGGCGACGGCCCCGCCTCCGCGGATGTCGGTGGTCGCCGGTAGAACGGACTCATGTCCGACACCGCTCCGAGCTCCGCGTCCGCGCAGGTCCGCGAGCGGCGCCTGCTCGACATCCGGCGGATCTACGCCGAGCCGGCCGCGCTCGAGCTGCCCCGTGGGCAGGAGGTCCTGGCGCGGTGGCCGGGCGCCGAGATCGTGCCCGTCGAGTCGCACTGGCTGATCCCGGAGGTGCACGGCGACGAGGCGAACGTCGCGCGCTGGGTGCGCATCAAGACGGAGGCGCTCGTGCTCGGGGTGAAGAAGTCGCTCGTCACGCGCCCGAACGGCCGCTCGGCCGACTTCATCGCCCCCTCCACCGCCAACGGCTGCGCCATGGCGTGCGTGTACTGCTACGTGCCACGGAGGAAGGGCTACAGCAACCCGATCACGCTCTTCACGAACATCGAGCAGATCCAGCGCCACCTGGCCCGGCACATCGCCAAGCAGGGCCCCAAGGCCGAGGCGAACCAGTGCGACCCGGAGGCCTGGGTCTACGACATCGGCGAGAACAGCGACTGCTCCGTCGACGCGCTGCTGAGCGGGAACGTCCGCGACCTCTGCGAGCTGTTCCGGATGTCGCCCACCGCCAAGGCGTCCTTCGCGACCAAGTACGTCAACCGCGAGCTCCTCGAGTGGGACCCGCTCGGGCGCACGCGCATCCGCTTCTCGCTGATGCCCGCCGAGACGGCGAAGGTCACCGATATCCGCACCTCGCCGATGGCCGAGCGGATCGCGGCGATCAACGACTTCGTCGACGCCGGCTACGAGGTGCACGTCAACTTCTCGCCCGTGATCCTCACCGAGACCTGGCGGCAGGACTGGACCGAGCTCTTCGACCAGCTCGACGCCGCCCTCCACCCGCGGGCGAAGGCGCAGCTCGCGGCCGAGGTGATCCTCCTCACCCACAACGAGGGCCTGCACGAGGTGAACCTCGGCTGGCATCCCAGGGCGGAGTCGCTGCTCTGGCAGCCGGGGCGCCAGGAGCAGAAGGTCTCCGAGAACGGCGCCGTCAACATCCGCTACCGACGCGACCTCAAGCGCGCGGCCCTCGACCGCTTCCGCGCCCTCCTCGCCGAGCGCCTCCCCTACTGCCGCGTCCGCTACGCCTTCTGAGCGCCTGCGCCCCCGCCGGAGCGGCTGCGTGACGACTCGCGGAGGAGCGCACCCTCCCGCGCACGCCTAGACACCGCCGGCCCGCCCGACGCACCACTGCGGCGTCTCGCGCACGAGCGCGGTGTCTCGACGCAGCCGCACCGCCCACCGGAGGCACCAGGCAACTGAGCCCCGGAGTCGCCCGGCTGGGAGTCCGCCCGGCGGCCGGGGCCACTGCTTCGCATTCCGGATAGCGGCACGTGCCCTCCGAACGAGGGGCGTACTTTCGGAGAACAGCCGGAGGGACGGCCCGACCGCCCGACTCCACGGGCCTGCAGAGCAGGCGTCAGCGGGGATCGACGGCTCGGCGCAACGGCATCCGGGCTCGACATCCCGGAGCCCGGCACCCCCGGATCGACACTCCGGACACTCGACTCGGCGGCACAGCACACCCCGGGTCCTGCTCCCCACGAACACCCCCACCATCTCGCACTCCCCCTCCCGGCGGCACTCGCCGGGGCACCCCACCGTCGCGGCCGGCACCCGCGACACAGCACAGAACGGCGGCACGCACCATGGGCGCTCTCCTCTACGGCACTCCCCCCACCTCGCACGAGATCGACGACCGCGCGCTCGCGCACCTCCAGATCGTCATGATCAACAAGTTCCGCCGCGACGAGGCGTTCGCCTTCCAGCTCGACGCCTCGAGCGCGCACGGCACCGGACGCCAGACACTGTGGCTGCACCCGACCATCCCCCTCCAGTTCTCGTTCCACGGAAGCCGCATGCCGGCGATCAACGCCACCTGGGTGCGCGCACTGATGGAGGAGGCCAACAGCGGCCGGGGCCTGCGGATCGTCACCGAGCCGGCGCAGCAGCCCGAGTCCTCCGGGCTCACGCACGCTGCCTGAGCGCGCCGTGTCCAGGCGCGACGACGACGAGCCGATGGAGGTCACCGACTTCGTCGAGCTCGCCGGTGCAGTGCACGACGACGCGGGCTTCGAGTGCTCCTCCACTGTCGACGGCGTGACGGGCGCGCTCTGCGTGCTGCCCGACTCCCTGGTGCTGCGGAGCGCCGGCACCGGAGACTCGACCCGCGTCGGCACCCGCGACATCCGCTCCTGGCGGGCCACTCCGGCCGGCGCCACCTTCTCGCTCGCCGTGGAAGCCGGAGCGCGGCACACCGTGGTGCTGCTCACGCAGTTCCAGGCGGCGACCGTCCAGGCCATGACCCGCGCCGCCGGACCCGCGACTGGTTTATCCGCTTAACGAATTCCCCGTTCGGGGCACGCGGTGAGGAGCGCTCCTCGTGCGACCCTGATCGGGATGAACGAGAAGGACGAGGTCATGCGCTCCGACATCGGCGGGCGTGACATCGAGCAGGCGCGGGCCCTCTTCGAGCAGTCGTACAACGGGCACCGCTTCGTCGTCGAGCCCGGCGAGGACTTCTCGTACCGCTACACCTCCGTCGGCGACGGCGATGTGACGCTCCGCGGCAGCCAGTTCGCCGGCTCCGTGCAGGGCTCGATCCAGACCGAGGGCGAGTACGTCGTCTCGTGGCTGACCGCCGGCGCGGGCGTCACCGATCTCGACGGCGACGCGGTGACCCTCGGATTCGGGCAGCCGGCGATCTTCGTCAACGACCGTCCCAGCCGGTTCGAGTTCCACGACTACCGCCAGAACCTCATCCACTTCGACGGCGCGTACCTCGAGGGCATCGCGGAGGAGGTCGAGGGCACCCGCGGCCCCCTCCTCTTCGACACCACCGCACGACCCGAGGGCGCGGCGCTGCGGCGCTGGTCGGCGACCGTCGCGACGGTCGCCCGGGTGATCTACGACGCCGACAGCTCGCCGCTGCTGCGCCGCGAGGCCGACCGCGCGGTCGCCGTCGCCCTGCTCGAGACCTTCCCGCACTCGACGCTGGACACTCCCGGCGACCTCGGGGTACCCCGCTCGGGGCGCCTCCGCCAGGCGATCGAGTACATGTACGAGCACGCCCACGAGCCGCTCCGGACCGAGCAGATCGCCGACGCGGCGGGCATCGGCCTGCGGACGCTGCAGACCGAGTTCCGGCGCGAGTTCGGCTTCACCGCGGTCGACTACCTGCGGCGGATCCGGCTGGACGGCGTGCAGAAGGAGCTGCGGGCGGGCGAGTCCGGAGTCGTCAGCGTCAGCGAGGTCGCACGGCGCTGGGGCTTCGCGCACCTCGGCCGGTTCTCGGCCTCGTACGCCCACCGCTTCGGCGAGCGCCCCAGCACCACGCTCGACACCTGAGGCGTCAGAGGTAGTCGGTCCCGCCGTCGTCCTCGCTGTCGTCGCCCTCGCCGCGCGGCTGCACGGTCGGCCGCGCGGGCTGGAGCCGTCGGGTCTTCTCGCGCATCGACTCCACCGCCTCCGGATCGTCGAGGTCGACGCCGCGGTCGAGCGCCGGGCTGGTGAAGAGCTGGCTGGCCGGTCCGACCAGGAGACGGGTCTCGCCTCGCAGCCCCTCGTCCGAGAGCGACGGCACCACGACCAGGTCCGACTTCCCCACGTTCGCCAGCGCCTGCGCGTACTCGACGACCGCCGAGCACACCTCGTCGCCCAGCAGCACGAATCCGCTCGCGTAGTACAGCTTCTGCATCTCGCCCTCCCCTGGATCCCGGACCGCCCCTCCGGTCGGCCCGTCCCCCGACGCTAGGACGGCGCCGACCGGGCGCCCCACCCCTTGACGGGGGTGGCGCGGAGGGGTCAGAGTCCGCGCGGAACGGGCAGTCGCAGCGCGGTCGCGAGCGCCTCGACGACGCGGGTCGCGCGCACGTCGCCGACCCCCTCCATCCGGTTCGTGAGGAACGCGAAGCCGACTCCCGCGTCCGGGTCGGCGAAGGCGACCTGTCCGCCCGCGCCGTCGTGCCCGAAGCCGCTCGGCGTGAGGCGGCCTACCAGGCGGTCGCGGAGGCGGGGCTCTCGATCCCCGGCGACGTCGCCGTGGTGTCGTTCGACGACGACGAGCTGGCCGCCTACCTCCGCCCCGGGCTGACGACCGTGGCGCTGCCGCACGAGGAGATGGGCCGCCGGGCGGTCGAGCTGCTGCTCAGCGGCGCTCCGGGAGAGCGGGTGCTGGTGCCGATGCCGCTGGTGGAGCGGGCGTCGACGCGGCGGGTCTGACGGGCGGGGCCTGGGGCGGGCTGCTCGGGGACGGCGGGCGGGCCCGGTGGAGTCGGGCGGAGCCGCCTCAGCCGGCCGAGCGGATCCCTCCGGTCGGACCCCAGGCGACTCCGGCGCCGCCCGCGTCGCCCTGGTAGTCGTCGGGCGAGAGGGTCATGCCGCTCGCGACGAAGTCGGCGGTCGCCGCGCAGTCCGTGACGACGACGTCGCCGTCGGAGCGCGCGAGCCCGTAGAGGCAGACGGACTCGTCGGCGAGCTCCGCGGCCGAGAAGGAGTCGAGGCTGAGGGTGGCGAAGTAGTCGACTCCGGCGATGCTGCCCAGGTAGCGCGTCGGCCCCCAGTGGAAGACGCGGAGGCTCGCGAGGGTCGACAGCGGGCGCGTGGCGACGTCGTCGGGGACGGCCCAGGGCTCGGTGAAGACCTCCAGCGACGGGCGAGGGGCCAGCGCGACGGAGGCGGCCGTGCCGAGGGCGGCGAGCCCGAGCACGGCGACGAGGGCGGCGATCACCCCGAGGCGGCGGCGCGGGCGGGGCGTGGTGGAGGTGCGGGAGTCGGCGTCGTCGCCTCCGGTGGTCTCGCCGGTCTCGTCCCCACCGGTCCGGCCGCTCGCCGTCCCGCGGCCGATCCGGCCCTGGGCCGCTGCGGGCCCGACGGACGCGGCCAGTCCCGCGACCGCGGCGTCGAGCGCCTCCTCCCGCTCGCGGAGCTGCGCGCGCAGCAGTGCCAGCTCCGCGAGCGCCGCGGGGTCCGCCTCCGCACTGAACGCCCGGCGCTCGAGCGCGGCCCGCTGCCTCCGCTCCTCCGGCGACGCCCCGTCGCGGCGCCGCTGCAGGGCGGCCCGGCCGCGACCGCGACCTCCGAGAGCCGCGTCGAGCGCCGCCTCCGTCGCGGGATCGAGCTCGTCGAGCAGCCGCGCCGCGCGTGCCGGCGTGACCGCGGTGCCGACGGACGCCGGCACGTCAGCCCCGGTCGCGCACGGCGCGCGCCAGCGACTCGAGGCGCTCCCGGTACTCCGGCCACCACTCCTCCGGCACCGGCGGGAGGTTGTCGCCGGGCGTCCGGAGTCCGACCCGCCCGTCGATCAGCTCGCGGACGATGTCGGCGTGGCCGGCGTGCCGGTGCGTCTCCGCGGTGATGTGGACGAGGATCCGGTGCAGCGTCACGTCGCGGTTCGTCCACCAGGGGACCTGCCCGGGAGCGTCGAGCGGGAGGGCCGCGACCGTCGCGTCGGAGTGGGCCCACACGCGGCGGTACAGCGCGACGACGTCGGCCAGGGACTCGTCGGCCGTCGCCCACATGTCCGAGTTCGGCTCCGACTCGTCCTCCATCCACGGCATCGACTCCGGGAACGGCCGCCCGAACACGGCGCCGAGGTAGCCCGCCTCGGTGCCCGCCACGTGCTTCACCAGGCCGAGCAGGTTCGTGCCCGTCGCGACCAGCGGCCGCCGCACGTCGTACTCGTCGAGCCCGTCGAGCTTCTGCAGCAGGGCGTCGCGCCCCTCCTGCAGGTAGCGGAGGAGGGTCTGCTTCGCGTCGTCGCTCATCCCCCCAGCCTGCCGCGCCCGCCCGAGCCGCGCCAGAGCGGTGCCGGAGCCGCGCCGTGCCCAGACCGCAGGAAGGATCGCCCCGCGGGCACCGGGATCCGCGGATCCACGGCCCGCCGGAGCGATCCTTCCAGCGTTGTCTACGGGGTCAGGCCGGGACGCCCGCTCCCGCCCGCTGGACCCGCGTGCCGACGAGGCGCTGCGAGGAGGCGTCGACAGCGGCGGCCGCGCCGACCAGCTCGAGCGCCGCCTCCGTCTCGCGGGTCGCGCAGTCCGGGCCCACCCACAGCTCGACGCGGCCGGGCTCGACGATCCGCACGCCCTCGCGTCCGGTGAAGGCCAGGCGCGCGGCCGGGACCTCGAACCGGACCTCCGCCTCCTCGCCGGGCTCGAGCGCGACCCGCGCGTAGCCGAGCAGCTGCGCCACCGGCCGGGTCACGCTCGCGAACACGTCGCGGGCGTACAGCTGCACCAGGTCGGTGCCCGCCCGCTCGCCCGTGTTGCGCACGCGCACGGTCGCCGTGAAGGAGCCGTCCGTCGGGGCGGACTCCTCGACCGCCAGCTCCGTCCGGGCGAAGGCCGTGTACGAGAGGCCGTGGCCGAACGGCCGCACCGGCGTGCTGTCGGCGGAGGTCACGTCCGACGGCCCGCCGAGGATCGGGTGCAGGTACGAGAACGGCTGCGCCCCGGCCGAGCGCGGCAGCGAGACCGGCAGGTGGCCGGAGGGGTCGACCCGTCCCGAGACGACGCCCGCGATCGCGCCGGCGCCCTCCTCCCCCGGGAAGAACGCCTGCAGCACGGCGGCGGGAGCCGACGGCCCGTCGAGCGCCCAGCCCACGGCGTAGGGGCGGCCGGTCAGCAGCACGAGCACGACCGGGGTCCCGGTCGCCACGACGGCCTCGACCAACTCGCGCTGGCGGCCCGGGAGCTCGAGGCTCTCGACGTCGTTGCCCTCGCCGACCGTGCCGCGGCCGAACAGGCCCGCCCGGTCGCCGACGACCACGATCACCACGTCGGAGTCGGCGGCCGCCCGGACCGCCTCGGCGATCCCGGAGGCGTCGTCGCCCTCGACCGAGCAGCCCTCGGCGAGCAGCAGCTCGGCCGAGCCGAACTCGTCCGCCAGCGCGTCCGCGACCGTCGGGATCTCGAAGCCCAGCGGCACGCCCGGGTGGTGCGCCAGCACGTGGTTGGCGAAGGAGTAGCAGCCCATGAGCGCGGGCGCGCTGTCGGCGTTGGGGCCGATCAGCGCGAGGCGGCGCGGCGCAGCGAGCGGCAGGACGCCGTCGTTCGCGAGCAGCACCACCGACTCCTCGGCCAGGCGGCGGGCGATGTCGCGGTGGGCCGGCGAGTCGAGGTCGATCGACTCGGGGGCGTCGTCGAAGCGCGCGTCGAGCAGTCCGAGCCGCTCCTTCTGCGCGAGCACCCGCAGCACGGCCCGGTCGACGAGCGCCTCGTCGGCCTCCCCGGCCCGGATGCGCGCGGCCAGCGGCGCGAGGAACGCGTCGCCCGTGGGAAGCTCCACGTCGATCCCCGCGGCGAGCGCCAGCTCGGCCGCCTCGCCCAGATCGGCGGCGACCGCGTGCATGAGGTGGAGGAACGCGACCGAGAAGTAGTCGGCGACGACCACGCCGTCGAAGCCCCAGCGCTCGCGCAGCACGCCCGTGAGGTAGGTGGGCGTCGCTCCGACCGGGTCCCCGTCGATCTCGGCGTAGGAGTTCATCACCGAGCGGGCGCCCCCGTCGCGGATCGCCATCTCGAACGGCGGCAGCAGCACGTCCGCGATCTCGCGCGGTCCGGCGTGCACCGGCGCGTGGTTGCGGCCGCCGCGGGAGGCGGAGTAGCCGATGAAGTGCTTCAGCGTCGCGTCGACGCCGGTGGACTGCAGTCCCTGCACGTACGCGGTGCCGATCGTGCCGACCACGTACGGGTCCTCGGCGATGCACTCGTCGACCCGGCCCCAGCGGGGGTCGCGGATCACGTCGAGCACGGGCGCCAGGCCCTGGTGGATCCCGAGCTCGCGCATCGAGCCGCCGATCACGGCGCCGAGCTCGGCCACGAGCTCCGGGTCGAACGAGGCTCCCCAGGCGAGCGGAGTCGGGAACGTCGCGGCCTGCCAGGCGGCGAGCCCGGTCAGGCACTCCTCGTGGACGATCGCCGGGATGCCCAGCCGCGTCTCCTCGACGAGTCGGCGCTGCTCCGCCCACAGCCAGCGGGCGCGCTCGAGCGGATCGACGGGGCGCGTGCCGTAGACGCGGGTCAGCTGGCCGATCCCCTCGCGGGTCGCCTCGGCGTACCCGGTCGAGGTGGCCATCTCTCCGGCGAGCGGGGCGACGACCTCGCCGCCCTGGTCGACCCAGTAGCCGACCAGCTGGGAGAGCTTCTCCTCCAGCGTCATCCGTCCCAGCAGCTCGGTGGTGCGGGCGGACGGGGCCTGGGGATCCTCTGGTGCGTGCGGTGCGGTCACGGTGCGACCCTCTCTGCGGGTGGGGCGACGGGTGCGGACGGGACGGGGGACGCGGCGGACGGGCGGAGCGATCCGCTCATCCCTTCACCGCCCCCGTCAGCCCGCCGACGATGCGGCGCTCGAAGACGCTGAAGAAGATCAGCGCCGGGATCATCGACAGCGACACGAAGGCGAGCACCTTCGCCGTGTCGACCGAGTACTGCGACGAGAACGCCTGCACTCCGAGCGGGAGCGTGAAGGTGGACTCGTTGTTGAGGATGAACAGGGGCAGCAGGTAGCTGTTCCAGCTCGCGATGAACGCGAGGATCCCCGTGGTGATCACGCCGGGCATCGCCAGGCGCACGACCATCCGGAAGAAGAAGCCGATCCGGCTGCAGCCGTCGATGAAGGCCGCCTCCTGGATCTCGTCCGGGATCGCGCGGAGGAACGGCACCAGGATGATGATCGTGGTCGGCAGGCCGAACGCGATCTGCGGCAGCACCACTCCGGCGAGCGAGTTCATCAGGCCGAGGCTCTTGATCACCAGGTAGAGAGGAGTGATCGCCACGGTCATCGGGAACATCAGGCCGGCGGCGAAGAGCGCGTAGAACACGCCGCGCCCGGTGAAGTCGTAGCGGGCCAGGACGTAGCTCGCCATCAGGCCGAGCACGACCACGCCGAGCGTCGTCGCGAGGCCGGCGATGGTGGAGTTGCCGACCTCCTGCCAGAAGACGCCGCCGGTGATCACGTCGAGGTAGTTCTGCACGTTCCACGGCGAGGGCAGGCCCGCCGGGTCGGTGGTGATCTGCGCGTTCGTGCGGAAGCCGCCGAGGATGATGTAGGCCACCGGGGCGAGCATCAGCGCGATCACGACGATCGCCACGACGTAGGCGATCGTGGTGCCGCGGCCCAGGGGCTGCCTGCGCCGCTTCACCGCGAGAGGCCGAGGGGTCTCCGGAGTGATCGGCGGGGCCGTCATCGTCGTGCCGGTCATCGCTTGTCTCCCGTCAGTGCGCCCGCGGTGTCGCGCCGGAGCACGAAGCGCTGATACAGCAGCGCCACCACGAGCGAGATCAGGAACAGGACCACCGCGACGGCGTTCCCGTACCCGTAGTTGCCGGCGTTGCGGCCGTTGGTGACCAGGTAGATCGCCATGGTCGAGGTGCCCGCGGTCGAGGACACGTACTGGCCCCAGATGATGTAGACGAGGTCGAACAGCTGCAGTGCGCCGATGATCGACAGGAACGCCCAGATCCGCAGGGTCGGCGCGAGCAGGGGCAGGGTGATCCGCCGCTGCACCTGCCAGTAGGAGGCGCCGTCGATGGCCGCGGCCTCGGACAGCTCCTCGGGGATGCCCTGCAGTCCCGCGAGGAAGAGGATCACGGCGAAGCCGATGTACTTCCACGTGATGATCAGCATCAGCGTCCAGATCGCGATCGCCGGATCCGAGAGCCAGTCCTGCTTCAGCGCGCCGAGGCCGACCTTCTCGAGCAGGCCGTTGACCGCGCCGCTGGTCTGGAGCATCAGGCTCCAGCCGGTGCCGACGACGACCTCCGAGATCACGTACGGCACGAAGATCAGGACGCGGATGATCGACTGCCCGCGCAGCTTGCGGTTCAGCAGCAGCGCCAGGAGGATCGCGACCGGCCCCTGGAGCACGAGCGAGAGCACCACGATGATGCCGTTGTGCGCGAGGGCGTCGTGGAAGGTGGGGTCCTGCAGGATCGTCAGGTAGTTGCGGAAGCCGACGAAGTCCGTCGGCACTCCGTAGCCCTGCCAGCTGAAGAAGCCGTAGTAGGCCGCCATCACGACCGGGAAGATCACGAAGGCGAGGAAGACGATCAGCGCCGGGCCGACCAGGAGCGCGATCTCGAAGCGCCCCGCCCAGCCCACGCTGCGGCGGCGCCGGCGCACCGGAGGCGTCGAGGTGACGCCTCCGGTGCGCGCGGTCCCGCGGGGCTCATCCACTCCGAGGAGCGGGCTCTCGCGGAGTGCCATGGTGGCTAGGCCTTCGCCGCGGCGGCGTTGACGGCCTCGACCAGCTGCTCGGGGTCGCTCTTGCCGGCCAGCAGGTCGACGACTCCGACGTTCAGCGCGTTGCCGACGTTGAGGCCGTAGACGGTGTCGAGCCACTGCGAGACGTACGGGGCCGAGTTGTAGGCCTCGAGGATCTGCTGCAGGTACGGCTCGGTGACCGCCTCCTGCGCCACGGTGTTCACCGGGGGCGCGTTGAAGGCCGCGTAGTACTCCTTCTGCACGTCGGAGGTGGCCAGGTAGTTGAGGAAGTCGACGCACTCGTCGGGAGCGCCCGCGGAGCAGGAGTAGCCGTCGACGCCGCCCATGATCGCGCCGGCCTCGCCGTCGCCGCCGTCGATCTCGGGGAACGGGAACCAGCCCAGGTCGGGCAGCGGCTTCTCGTCGGGGGTGAGGGAGGCGATCACGCCGGGGTTCCACGCGCCCATGAGCTCCATCGACGCCTGGTGGTTGGCGAGGAGTCCGGCCGAGCTGCCCGCGCCCTGCTGGGCGGCGGTGGTGAGGAAGCCCTCGTTGAACGGCTCGGTGGCCGAGAAGTCCTGCAGGTCCTCGCCCGCGCGGACCCAGCAGTCGTCCGAGAAGTCCTTGGTGTCGGCCGCCTCGGCCATGGTGTCGGCGCTGCACTCGCGGAGCGCGAAGAAGTAGTACCAGTGCGCGGCGGGCCAGGCGTCCTTCGCGCCGAGCGCGACGGCCTGGGCTCCGCTGCCCTTGATCTTCGTGATCGCCGAGTCGAGCTCGTCGATGGTCTTCGGCGTCTCGGTGACGCCCGCCGCCGTGAAGAGGTCCTGGCTGTAGAACAGGCCGCCCGGGAGGACGGCGACCGGCATCGCCCAGACCTTGTCGTCGAGCGTGTTCGCCGAGAACGAGCCCTCGGGGATCTCGCTGCGCGCCTGGTCCGAGATGCCGTCGGTGAGGTCCTTCAGCTGTCCGCCCGCGACCATGGCGGCGAGCTTGCCGCCTCCGCGCTGGAGGAAGACGTCGGGGGCGTCGCCCGAGTTGAGCGCCGTCTGGAGCTTGCCGTCGAGGTCCTCGTTCTGGATGGCCTGCGACTCGATGGTCACTCCGGGGTTCGCGGCCTCGAAGTCCGCGATCGTCTTGTCCCAGAACTCCTGGCCGGGGCCCGTGGTCGAGTTCTGCCAGAGGGTCATCGCGACGGTGCCGTCGCTCGATCCCGAGTCCTGAGCCGAGCAGCCGGTGAGGGCCGCGACCGTGCCGAGCAGGGCTGCTGTCGCCACTGCGATCTTCCTGAACTTCATCGTCCAACCGTTCTCTTCATCGAGGGCGCCGCCTGGTGCACCGGCGCCGTGGGGGTTCCCGCCTTCGCGGGTGGAGTCAGTGTCCGCAGTGCTTGCGAAAGTGGTCAAACGTTTTCGAAATGGTTTTCGAAGCACGGGTTACAGTCGGCCACATGACCACCCGACCGACCATCCACGACGTCGCCGCTGCCGCCGGCGTCTCGGTGGCAACGGTGTCCAAGGCCGTGAACGGCCGCTACGGCATCGCCCCCTCCACCGCCACCCGCGTGCTCGAGGTCGTGCGCGAGCTCGGCTACGAGTCGAGCCTCGTCGCGAGCAGCATGCGCTCCCGGCGCACGGGCGTGATCGGCGTGCTCGTCGCGGGTTTCGAGCCGTTCAGCGCCGAGATCCTGAAGGGCGTGGGGTCGGTGCTGGCGGAGTCGCGGTTCGACCTGCTCGCCTACTCCGGCTCCCACGAGGGCGAGCAGGAGGGCTGGGAGCGGCGCTCGCTCAGCCGGCTCAGCGGCACCCTCATCGACGGGGCGATCATGGTCACGCCGAGCGTGGTGAGCGCCCCCTCCGACATCCCGCTCGTCGCCGTGGACCCGCATACCGGCCGCGCCGACCTGCCGACCGTTGAGTCCGACAACTTCGGCGGCGCCCTGCTCGCCACCCGCCACCTCGTCGCCCTCGGGCACCGCCGCATCGGCTTCGTCGCGGGCCGCGGCGACCTGCGCTCGGCGAGGCTGCGCGAGGCCGGCTACCGGGCGGCGCTGGCGGAGGCCGGCATCGCCTTCGACGAGCGCCTGCTGCGGGTGGGCAACTACCACCGTGACACCGCCCGGCGGCCCGCCTCCTCGCTCCTGTCGCTGCCCGACCGGCCGACCGCGGTCTTCGCCGCCAACGACGTCTCGGCGCTCGCGATCATCGAGACCGCCGCGCACCTGGGCCTCGCCGTGCCCCACGACCTGTCGGTGATCGGCTTCGACGACGTGCCCGAGGCCGCTCGCTTCGATCCGCCGCTGACCACCGTCCGCCAGCCGATGCAGACGCTCGGAGCGACCGCCGCCGAGATGCTGATCGCCCTGATGGCCGGGCGCGAGCCGCGCTCGCTGCACGTGCAGCTGCCGACGCAGCTCGTCCGCCGCGCGACGACGGCACCGCCGGCATGAGCGGCGACGGGACCGCCGGCAGGGGCGACGAGCGGGAGGACGACGGCCCGACCGCGGTGCACGCCGCCCTCTTCGACGCACTGGAGCTGGTGGACCTGCCCGCGCTCGAGGCGCTGCTCGACGAGCGCTTCGTGATCGAGCACCCGACCGGCCTGGTGCAGTCGCGGGAGGAGTGGCTCGCCGACATCGACGAGGCGCGCAAGGAGTACCACGAGATCGACCACGTCGAGAGCGCCCTCTCGGGCGGCGCCGCGCACCCGGTGCTCACCTCCCGCACCATCACCGAGGCGACCATCGGCCGCCTGCACGCGACCTGGCGGCTCCAGCTGACGAGCCGCCTCGTCCGCCGCGACGAGGGGTGGGTGATCACGCGGACCGTGGTGACGAGCTGGTGAGGCGGACGGACCGGCGCGTCCGCGGCCGGCTGCAGGCGCGGCGGGCAGGATCGACACCGTGCTCCTCCAGGTCGTGACCCGCTCCGCCCGCCCGGCCGCCGAGATGTTCGACCGGGCGCGCGACATCGACCTGCACACGCGCTCGCAGGCCGGCGCTCGCGAGCGCGCGGTCTCCGGGACGACCACCGGGCTGATCGGGCTCGGCGAGCACGTGACCTGGAGCGCCCGGCACTTCGGCGTCCCGCTCCGGCTGACCAGCACCGTCACCGCGCTCGACGCCCCGCACTCCTTCGTCGACGAGCAGACCCGCGGGCCCTTCGCGACGTTCTGCCACGAGCACCGCTTCGAGCCCGACGGCTCCGGCTCCGGCTCCGGCTCCGGCTCCGGCTCCGGCTCCGGCTCCGGCTCCGGCTCCGTGATGATCGACCGGCTCGAGTACTCCGCCCCGCTCGGCGTCCTCGGGCGGATCGCGGAGCGGCTGGTGCTCGACCGGCACCTGCGGCGGCTGCTGGAGGAGCGCGGCGCGTTCCTCGCCGGGGGCGACCGGTGAGGCTCCTGATCCGGACCCTGCTGACGCTCGTCGCCGTCGCCGGGGTCCTCTCGCTCGCGACGACCTCGGTCCTGTTCGCCCTGTCCTCCCTCGACACCGGCCGGGACCCCGGCGAGCTGCTCCTCCCGCTGGCCCGAGCGCTTCTGGCGACCGCCGTGACGGCGGCCGTCGGCGGGCTCCCCTACTCCGCGGGACGGGGTCGCGCGCCCTGGCCGGTCCTCTGGTCGGCCTCCACGGTCTGCATCCTCGCGATCGCCTGGATCGTGGTCTCGATCGCGGCGTGGACCGACGCGGGCGATGGGACGGACGCCGTCGTCGCGCTGCTGACCGTGGTGCCCGCCGCCTGCTGCTCGATCGCCGCGGTGCCGGTGACCGAGCTCGTCCTCCGGGTGGGAACGCACAGGATCGGCGCCCGCTAGCGGATCCGTCCCCTCCGCTTGACGTTGACGCCGCGTCAACCCGTACCGTCGCTTCCATCGCCGCCGGAGTCACCGGCGACGCGGAGACGGAGGGCGCTGTGGAGCAGGAGTGGACCGTGCACGAGGTGGCGCGGCTGGCCGGCACGACCAGCCGGACGCTGCGGCACTACGGGGCCGAGGGGCTGCTGCCGCCGAGCCGGGTCGGCGCGAACGGCTACCGCTACTACGACGCCGCCGCGCTCGTGACGCTGCAGCGGATCCTGCTGCTGCGCGACCTCGGTCTCGGGCTGCCCGAGATCGGGCGGATCCTGCGGCGCGACCTCGGTCTCGGGCTGCCCGAGATCGGGCGGTCGCCGGGACGATCACCACGATGAGAGAAGGGAACGGGCCGATGGCCGAGGAGATGTTCGACGGGTTCGACCACGCGGAGCACCGCGAGGAGGTGGAGCGCCGCTGGGGTGCCCCGGCGTACGCCGACGGCGACCGCTGGTGGCGCTCGATGAGCGCGGAGGACCGCGAGCAGTGGCAGCGGCGGCAGGCGGACCTCGCCGACGCCTGGACCGCCGCGGCGGCGAGCGGGGCGGATCCGACCGGGCAGGAGGCGCTCGCTCTCGCCGATCGGCACCGCGCCTGGCTCGCCGAGGTGCCGGGCACGCCCCGCGACGCGTCCGGCGGCCCGAGCGACGAGTACCTGCTCGGGCTCGGCGAGATGTACGTCGACGACGAGCGGTTCTCGGCGCACTACGGCGGAGTCGCCGGCGCCCGGTTCGTCCGCGACTCGCTGCGGGCACTGGTCGAGCGGCGGGGATGACGGAGGTCTCGTCGGCCGCAACGCGACCCCGCTCCGGAACGGCATGATCGCCTCATGGGACGCATCCGATTCAGCAGTCCGGGCTGGGACGAGGACACCGATCGGGGGCCCGCGCCCGACCCCGACCGTGCCCGGTACTCCCGGGACGACGGGGCGAGGTTCACCGCGATCACGCTCACCGGCCTGTCGGTCCTCCCCGCGATCGTCCTCACGGCCGCGTTCTTCCTCGTGCGCCTCCCTCCCCTGGACCGCGACGACCAGCCCGACTGGACGGCACCGGCCGCGGACGTCCTTGCTCCGTGGCTGCTGCTGTTCCTGCTCCCGCCGCTGGTCACAGGGCTGCTCGCCCGTCTGGTCGGCGGGCGGGACTCCTCCCACGGGTTCGGTCGCTCCGCCGCGGTCTGCCTCGTGGTGATGGCGCCGTTCCTCGGGCTCTCGGCCCTGTCGCTCCTCGGCTAGGCGCTGCCACCGCTCACGCCTGCAGGACCACCGCGCCGTAGTGCGTGCCCGCGCCCGTGCCCACCAGCAGCACCGACTCCCCCGGCCGCACGCGCGAGCGGTGCAGGGCCAGCGGGATCGCGCTGCCGATCGTGTTGCCGACCTCGCCGAGCGTGATCGTCATCCGGTCGCGGCCCCAGAGGCGGGCCATGCCCTCGAGCCCGGCCGCGCTGGTCTGGTGCGGGACCACGCGGTCGATGCCGGGGAGCCCGGTCGAGAGGCCGGGCCGCACCTCCTCGAGGAATGCCGGGAAGTGCCGCAGCGCGTCGACGAGCAGCGCCTTGCCCTGCATGTCGAAGCGGAAGTCGGCGAGCCGGTCCTGCGCCTCCTCGATCCGGATCCGCGAGCCGAAGCCGCGCAGCTCCGCGTGGCGCACACCGCTCGGGCGGGTGCGGAAGTGCGTGGTGACCAGGCCCTGCCCCGGAGTCTCGGCGCGTCCGATCACGACGGCGGCGGCCGCGTCGCCGAAGAGCAGGGCGCTCTCGGGCTGGCCCGGGTCGATGCCGCGGCTGCCGCAGTCGGTCGAGACGATGAGCACGGTGTCGGCGCGACCCGTGGCGAGGAGGAATCCCGCCTCCTGCAGAGCGAAGAGGAACGACAGGCAGGTGGCGCCGACGCTGTACGCCGAGACGTCGTCGAGGCCGAGTCCCGCCGCGAGCAGCGCGCCTCCGTCCGGGATCGCCTGCAGCTGAGTGCCCGAGGCGTTGAGCACCACGTCGACCGTGTCGAGCCCGGCCGCCGCGAGCGCCCGACGGGCGGCGAGCAGGCCGAGCTCCAGCGGGTCCTCGTCGTCGGTGACCCAGTGGCGGGTGCGCACGCCGGAGCGGCGCTCGGCCTCGTCGGCGGGCAGGCCGCAGAGCGCGGCGACCTCGGCGGTCGTGACGATCCGCTCGGGCAGCGCTTCGCCCGTGCCGAGGACGCGGAGCGGGAGGAGGTCGGGCACGCGGGCCCCTTCCTGCCCCGGGACGTGCGGAGCGAATCCCTGTATAGCGCGCCTCTGCACCTCCGCGCGCACTGTTCGGCGCGGTTTGACGGCACGGGCCCCCGCCGACACCATGGTCCCGGAGCGGGGGACGGATGGACGCGCGCGGTTTCTGGGTGGTCGTGCCCTTCCTCGACGAGGAGAAGCTGCTCGGCGGCGCCCTCGACGCGCTCGCCCGCCAGACCGATCCGGACTTCACCCTCCTGCTCGTCGACAACGGCAGCACCGACGGCTCGCGCGCCGTGATCGAGGAGTTCCGCCGCCGGTGCCCGGAGCGGCAGGTCGCCGTGATCGACGAGGCGCAGAAGGGCACGGGAGCCGCCTCCGACACCGGCTTCCGCCACGCGATCGCCGAGGGCGCGACGGCCGTCGCCCGCACGGACGCCGACTGCCTGCCGAGCGCCGACTGGGTGGCGCGCCTCAAGGCCGACCTCCGCGGCGGCGCCCGCTTCGTCGGCGGCCGCCTGTCCCCGCGGCGGGACGAAGCCGTCTACCGCTGGTACGACGGCGTGCTCGGCACCGCGCTGATCCGCCTGATGGAGCACGCCCCGGGCGTCTTCTACCGCCGCCCCGGCCAGCGGTACCGGATGTTCATGGCCGCCGGCTGCAACCTCGCGATCGATGCCGCGCTGTACCTCCAGGTCGACGGCTTCCCGCGCTCGAGCATCGACGACACCGACGAGGACCTGGAGCTGCACCTCAAGGTCTGCCAGGTGATCGGGCGGAGCGAGGCGCTGCTCGACAAGGACGCGGTCGTGCTGATGTCGATCCGGAAGGGCAAGGCGCTCGGGTACCTGGGGATCCTGCTCTGGTACTGGGGCCGCAAGCGCGGGCTGGAGGTCGTCGATGTCCGCTGAGCGCCGGCGCCGCGTGCTGATCACCGGGGCGACGGGCTTCCTCGGCGGCTACGCGGTGCGCGAGTTCCTGGCCGCGGGCGACGACGTGCTCGCCACCGGTCGCGCCCCCGAGGCGCTGGCGCGGCTGGAGGAGGAGGGCGCCACGGTCCTCCGCGCCGACCTCGCCGAGCTGGGCGCGACGACCGTCGAGGCCGACGTGCTCGTGCACGCCGCCGCTCTGTCGAGCCCGTGGGGCACGTGGAGCGAGTTCGAGCGCGCGAACGTCGCGGGGACGGAGGCGATGATCGCGCTGGCCGAGCGCTGCGGGATCCGCCGCTTCGTCTTCGTCTCGTCGCCGAGCATCTACTCCGCCCGCCGCCACCAGTACCTGGTGCGGGAGGAGGAGGTCGACACCGGCAGCCGGATGAGCCTCTACATCCGCAGCAAGATCGAGGCCGAGAGGCTGCTGCAGGAGGCGCACCGCGCCGGCCGGATCCCCGAGCTCGTGATCCTGCGCCCCCGCGGCCTGATCGGCGTCGGCGACCCCAGCCTCCTCCCCCGCTTCGTCGCCGCGAGCCGCCGCCGCGGCATCCCCCTCTTCGACGGCGGTCGGAACCCCGTCGACATCACCTGCGTCGAGAACGCCGCGCACGCGCTGGTGCTCGCCGCCGACGCTCCCGTGGCCGACGGCGGCGTCTACAACATCACCAACGGCGAGCCCGCTCCGCTCGGCGACCTCCTCGAGCGCTTCTTCGCCGCGATGGGCGAGGAGCCGCGCTTCATCCGGGTGGACCTGCGCGTGCTGACCGCGCTCGCCGAGATCCTGGAGCGGGTGTACCGGCTGCTGCCCGGCCGCGAGCCGCCGTTCACCCGCTACACCGTGGCGACCCTCGCGTACGCGCAAACCCTCGACATCTCGCGGGCGCGGGCCGAGCTCGGCTACGAGCCGACCGTGCCGCTGGCGGACGGCATCCGCCGGGTCGGCGAGCACCTGAGGGGGACGCGTGGCTGAGTCGTCGCTGCAGGTGATGGCGTGCGGGAGCACCGTCTTCCCGCTGTCCCGGGTGTTCCGCGGGAGGGGGCTCCCCCGCCGCGTCTTCCCCTCCAACGTCTTCCTCTACACGCACGCGAGCGGCCGGCGGGTGCTCGTGGACACGGGCTACCCGCCGACGTTCCGCGGAACGGGCCTCGTCGGACGGCTGTACGAGCGGATCCTGCCCGCGACCGTGCCGGACGACCAGACCGTCGACCAGCGGCTGCTCGCCCTCGGCCTGACCCCGGCCGACGTGGAGTTCGTGGTGCTCACGCACCTGCACCCGGACCACGTGGGCGGCGTGCGCTGGTTCCCGGACGCGACGTTCGTGCTGTCGTCTGGCCAGGTCGCCTCCGTGCGGCGGAACCGCGTGCGCGAGGGGATCTTCCGCGCGCTGCTGCCGCCGTGGTTCGCGGCCGGGATCGTGGCGGACGAGCAGCCCGCGACGACGATCAAGGGGCTGACCGGATTCGACCTGTTCGGCGACGGGTCGCTGCTCGTGGTGCCGCTCCCGGGGCACGCACGCGGGCACCTGGGGGTGCTCGTCGAGGGGCGCGTGCTGGTGGCCGGCGACGCGGCGTGGGGGCGGGAGTTCCTCGGCTGGTCCGGGCGCCTGCGCCAGCTGCCGCGGTTCATCAGCGACGACGCGCGGGCGCACGAGCGGACGTCCGAGTTGCTCGAGCGTGTGGAGGCGGAGGGCGTGCGGCTGTGCTTCTCGCACGACGCGTATCCGGAGGGGGACGTGGCGCTGCGCGGAGCGGCGACTTGCCGGTAGGTGCCGATGCCGACGACGACCCGCGGGCGACTTGTGCGCCCTCTTCAAGTTCACCGCTTAAGAAGTGCCTAGCCCTGATGAAGCGAAGCTAGTCGAGCGTAGTTGTGCGCTCGGCCAGCGCTACTGTGGCGCGGGCACGCAGAAGCGCGCTTGAGAGCAAGAACCATAAGGCGGCTAGGACAACCAGGGCCGCGCAGGTGACACCGGCTACAACTGCGACTCTTGCCCAGGCCGCATCAGCGGTCGCACGAGAAATGTCAGCTTGGATGAGCGCGGCGTCACTAGAGGAACTCGCCTTCTCAAAACGTTCTGTCGCCTTCTCCAGTTCGTCTTTGAAAGGAACGAACTCCCTCGAAGACGCCGCAATACGATCGTCAAACTCTTTCTTCAGCGCCGGATCGAAGCCGACAGAGGCGGGCCAGATTGGAGCTGAAATGGTTCCGTCCTCCACGCCGCGCGCCACCTCTTCATCGTAGATCTGCGAGGCGACCGTCTGCTCGAGTTCAAGCTTCTCCCAAGCCAGGTCGTGGCGATACTCCGCTCCCTTGAAATCTTTACGCACTTCTTTTAGACGGCTTGCGCTAGATTCCGCTTGCGTTTCTAACGAATTGGCTTCGAAGGTAAGTTGCGTTGCGCTGAAGACGTTTATACCCACCGTCAACAGGCCGCCTGCAAGCGCGAGAAAAAAGATCCATCGACCGGCAGTATTTGCCGCTTCTGCACGCTTTAGAAAGTGACGGACAGGGTCAGTAGAGGTTCGAGCGGAAGGTCTTGGCACCCGATCAGTGTAGCCAGTTGCCTTCGCTGTTTGTGTACGCTTCCAATTCGAACCAACGACTTAGTTGCATGTCATCGATCTGGTTACGAACCAACCCGATTAATAGACATGAATGAAGGCCCCGCGTCCCTGATCCGCGTGACGTAGAGCCGAGGTCGAAAATGAAGGTCGACCGAGCTCGCAGTCGCCCTCACCCGCAACGCTCGTGGCCGTGCCGCCGGGAAGGACGGCATCATCGTCGGCTACCGCATCGGGAGCGGCAGTGAGCTCGGCTGGTCGAGCGGCTACAGCAACGACGTCGGGGTGCATCACAGGATCGGCCACGACGGGCAGCAGCTGACCGCGCCCTTCAGTCGAGTGTGGGAGGCCTGGCCGGAACGCTGACGCCGCGGCCGGCCGATCCTCGCGAGGTCATCGACCTTGTCCGAAAAGTGAGGCGCCTCCCGCCTCGGGCCGCGAGATCTCGAGTTCCGAGGCTCGACCAGCCGGCGGTCGTCAGCGGGGCAGGTGCTCGTAGGGGACGCGGCGGCTCAGCCAGGCGAGCAGCCCGGCGGCGAGCGCCGCGATCGCCGCCGGGATGAGAAGCAGCCAGAGGGCCGAGGTCACGGCGACGAGGACGAGCGCCGCCGCGGCGACGCCGGCGCCGATCGCGAAGTTCCAGCGCACGTCCGTCGCCACTCCGCCCTCGGGACGCGCCCACAGCACGACGAGGGCCGTCGCGATCGGCCCGAACAGCAGCCCCAGCACGAACCACCGCCAGCGCGAGCGGCCCTTCTGCTCGGCGAGACCGGCGGTGACGATCGCGAGTCCGAACCAGATCCAACCGGAGTCCTGGGTGAGTGTCATGCGTGGAGCCTAGGGCGCGGGCAGGATCACCCCGGCGAGGTCGCCGATCGGGGGCGTGGGCCTGTCGCCCGCGTCTCCCGCTCAGCGGTCCCCGGCACGGCGCCGAATTCCTCCGCTACCCGGGCACCACCACGAAGGCGACGCCGACGACGACGCCCAGCACGAGAGCCGCCGAGCCGAACCCGATCAGGAGGGCGAACGTCAGCGGACGGGTCTCGCGGAAGCTCATCGTTCCGGGGATCAGCTCGTTGATCTCGGCGGGGCTGAGCGTCTTCTCCGGGGCGGGCGGCGCCTCGATCTCCCGCCGACGAGCGGCTCCGGTCAGGCGCGCCCACACGCTCCGGCTACCGGTGTGCACGCCACGCGCCGCCGGCGAGAGCGGTGTCGTCACGGCGGCGACGACGGCCCGCAGATCCTCGAGCTCCCAGTCCGCCCCGCGGAGCCGCAGCGACCGGCTTCCGTCCGACAAGAACAGGATGAGCGACGGCGGCAGATCGATCCCCTCACTGTTGGGGCCGGCGGGCACCCATGCGAGCAGCGCCTTCACCGACGGGTCGGCCCGCTCGAAGGTCACGACCCTGCCTCGAGCGTCCGTGCACTCGATCGCCCGGTCCGAGATCCGGAGCGACGCGGTGGCGAGGAACCGCCGATTGCGGAGCGCCAGCACTCCGACGATCACCAGAGCCACCACGGTGGCGAAGCCGAACAGCCCGAGGTAAACGGCCAGCGCCGCACCGCGGTCGTCGGCGACCACGACTCCCCAGACGCTCCCCGCCAGCAGGACCAGCGCGGGGAGGACGGCGACGGGCCTCAGCCGTCGCGACTCGTTCCTCTGCCGGGCCCTCGAGGGCCGGAACTCGCGAACCGGCTCCGAGCGGTCCGTCCGTCGCCGCTCCATCAGGCGGACGCGACGGACGGAGAGCCGGTGCGGACGCGGTTCCGAAGAGGGTCGTCGAGACTGCGGCGCATGGCGTCAGGGTAGCGGTGGCGCTCCGTCGGGCCGCGCTCGCGACCGAGCCTTCGCGTGGTTCCGGCTTCGCGCGATCCACTTCGTGTCCTACCTCTTCTTCGACGCCCCTCGCCCAGTCACCGGAGGGTGAGCGGACGCGGCGCGCCTGTCAGTCCGCGCGGGACGTCACCGCACGACAGGTCGGCCCCTCCCGGGGTGCCGCCGCCGGGCACGATCATCCGAGCGAGGGCTCGTCCGGATCGACAGACTGGGCTGGTGTCCTCACCGATGACGATCCGCGCCGTGCCGACCTCGGCCCAGCGTGAGGAGATGCACCTCAGGCTCCGTCGCACGGAGATCAGCCCCGCGCGAGGCCTCGCGGCCGTCCCCGGCGATCGGCCTCCTCAGGACGTCGCGTGCAGGACCGCGCACTCGACGCACGCGCGACGCCGGGCGCGGCTGCAGCCCGCCGGGGGCCGAGCGCCCTGACGCGACTCCCGCGCCGCCGGCCACACGACGCCCCCACTCGACGCCCACGTACCCACTCCAGACAGGACCCGCCATGACCTCCTCCCTCTCCCACCCGGCGAGCCGCTGGGCTCTCGACCACATGCCCCTCACCGCGCAGGCGGTCCGGGAGCTCGCTCCGGTGCTCTCCGGGAAGAAGCTGGCGATCTGCCTCCACGTCGAGCCCAAGACCGCCGCCCTCGTCTCGCTCCTCGTCGAGGCCGGGATGGACATCGCTCTGACGGGCTCGCCCGGAACCACGAAGGACGACGTCGCCGACGACCTCCGCGCCCTCGGCGTGCACGTGCACACGCAGCAGAGCGACGGCGAGGCGGAGCACCTCCGCAACATCGAGAAGGTGCTCGAGCACAATCCCGACCTCACCCTCGACAACGGCGCCGACCTCACCCTCCGCCTGATCGATTCGGGCGTCCCGGACCACTACCTCGGCGGCACCGAGGAGACCACCACCGGCGGCATCCGCCTGCGGGAGAACAGCGCGACCCTCCCGCGACCGGTCGTCGTCATCAACGACTCGCCCCTCAAGCTGATCGTCGAGAACGAGTACGGGGTCGGCCAGAGCGTCGTCCAGGGCTTCATGAACGCCACGAACCTCATGATCCCGGGCACCCGCGCCGCGGTCATCGGCTACGGCCCGTGCGGGCGCGGGGTCGCCGACACCCTCTCGCAGCTCGGAGCGCGGGTCTCCGTCGCCGACGTCGACCCGATCCGCTCGCTGCAGGCGATCCTCCGCGGCCACCGCGTCGGACCCGTCGCCGACGTCCTCTCGGACGCGCAGTTCGTCTTCACCGCCACCGGAGCACCCGGCGTCATCGGCGCGGCGGAGATCGATGCCTTCGCCGACGGCGCCGTGATCGCGGGCGTCGGCCACTTCCCGTGGGAGATCGACGAGGACGCCCTCGCGGCCGCCACGGAGTCGACCACCGAGTTCGCCGACGGCCAGCGCCGGCAGGGCATCCGCCTGAAGAACGGCAAGCGGATCGTCCGCCTCGAGAACGGCCGGATGATCAACCTCACGGCGGCCGGCGGCAACCCGATCCAGGCGATGGACCTCGGCCTGACCCTGCAGGCCCGGAGCCTCGCCGCTGTCGTCACCGCGGACCTCGACGCCGCCGTGCAGCCCGTCCCGGCCGACGTCGAGCACCGCATCGCGACCGACCTCGTCGCCCTCCTCAGCCGCTGAGGGACGCCGGGCAGGAGGGTCTCGCCGGGCGCAGCGGGTCGGGATCGCGACCCGGCTGCGCCGACGTCGGCGCGGTTGCCGGCAGCAGGAGCAGGCGTCCGTGGCCGCTCCCGCGAGGCCGAATCAGCGGGCCCGCCCGGCTCACGGGCCCGTCACTCGCGGCCGAGCCAGTCCGTGATCGCGCTGACGACGCGGTCGAGGTGGGACTCGAGCAGGAAGTGCCCGCCGTCGACGAGCTCGATGCGCACGTGAGGCGCGTCGCGGAGGAACGCCTGGGCGCCGGCGGGGGCGAAGATCTCGTCGTTCCGGCCCCAGACGGCGAGGACGGGGACTCCGGACTCGCGGACCACGCGTAAACGAATTATGAAGTGACACAACTCAATTTCAGTGGCAATCTCGACATGCAGAAGATCACAAGCGTTGCATATGCGTTGACTACAAGTTTTCTGCCGCATCAATCGATGCCGCAGCTTGCGCCTTATCACGCTGCTCGTTTGAAACCGACTCCAACAGCTCCGAAGCGAAAATGTCGTCAGTCTCTAGTCTGATATTGAAGAGAATTTGCGCATAGGTGTGCTGAAGTGGTTCATCATACCGCCAGCGTCCGTCTGGGGTATTGCGTAATAGACCACCTCGCTCATCGCTAGCGAGCTGAGGCAGAAAGGCGCTCAAGTTTCCAGCCGGGTACCCTGGCGTCGATTCCTTGATCTGTGCCAAGATCTCGGCATGCGTGCCGCCACGCTCAGGAAGGCCAGCAATCGCTCGAAGGATTACGGCGCAATTATCGAATTTTCGTACGCGCTTAAGAAACACTCCCTTTTCAAAGTCCTCCTTCATATTGCCGCTCATCGAGCGGGCGTACGATCGCGCTGCGAGCACGAGAACATCGTGCGTTATAAGCCGAGCCTCTCCCGGAACGGGCGTCTCGATGCCTAGTTGTTGGAGGCATCTCAAGGCCAAAGCGTGTGTTGCGCTTGCCACACCAGAAGATAACCGAATTATTTCGTCTTTTACTTCGGAAAAATCGACATTCAAGAGAAGCGCGCCCTTCTCTAGGATTTGGCTCAATTCTTCGGGTGTCAGCGGCTTTACCGAAAGCTGCGCAACCCGAGTTTTGACATCAGCCGGAGCTCGAACAATTGCTCCTGCCGTTTCGGCCGCGCCAAGTACAACTACGCCCGTGCGCTTGCTTGCCCTGTTTACAAAAACCTTCAACAAGTCCGCGACCTGCTCTTTTACTTCCGGTTTAACCTTGTGAAGGTCTTCGATAATCCAAGTTATTTGCCGCTGAGCCAGTTCTGCCTCGACTCGTTGAGGTGTCAACTGGGTTTTAACGACGGGCTGAGATACGCTTCCTTGCGTGTCTTCGCTTTTCAAATGACTTTCAATTTTGGCTGCAACTACATCCGAACCAATGGATCCGCCGATTTCGGAGCCTATGCTGTTCTCGGCGGATAGGTCACTGATCGCAAATACACCGAGTTCGTCGAATACCGATGCTAGAATCTCCGTGTAGGTCGTCGCTCCGGTGCAGTGTGTCGAAAGATGCTTGCGACCAAGGTCAAGTAGACTGTGGTCTACAAGACTTGATTTTCCTGCACCCGATTCGCCATATACAATGATTTGTGTGCCAGGCGTGCGCAGTGCTGCTTGTAGATCGCTTTGAACTTCACCTCGTCCGATAAACCCGCGTTTTGCGGAGGAGGTCGGAGTGAAGACGTCCTCAGCGAGGATCGGCCTGAGTGGTTGCGGAGGAGCGGCCTGAACCTTCTCAGCCCTTGGCTTCCGCCTGAACCAGTCAAAAACTCCCATTGCTACCTCCGTCGACGCGTCACAGCTTAGCGGCTGTCGCGAGCACGCTGGGCGACACCCATCAGGCTGAGCTTCAGATGCCGGGTCCTGATGCTGGCTCGATCCTGCGGAGGTCGATCCGCGCAGGTTCGCCGTTACGTCGATGCGCCTAAAGTTCACGTTTACGAGCGTCGCTGTGGCGAGAAACGCAATGTCGAAGCCCGTTATGCAGAGGTCTCGGAACCATAGGGATGCGGAGCGTCTCGTTGGACGGCTCATACCAGCGTCCGTCGTTGTGTGAGGACGCGCGGGCGTTGATCTCGCAACTGTGGCGTGATACCCCGCGGGGCGCCGGTCGCGTAGCAGGCCGCTGCGAGTCGTTTGCTGTCTACCGATCGCCTTGCAAAACAGTAGCTTTTTGAGACGCATCGTTCAGCGCTCGTTCAGCGCTCACGGATCCGGATTTTTGGGATGTCGGTTATCTTGCGAAAATATACTGCCGTGTTTCGTCTCAGGTGGGGACTGGAGGGTATTTTCGAGTCAGAATGACGTCGTGAGGGTCCTGGGCGATACGCGTGTGAGTACGTCGAGTTAGGACGCGCAGCTGCAGCTCGACGCGCTCGTCGCCGCCGACGTGCAGAGGCGCGGCGTCTTCGCGAACGTCACCTCGGGGAGCAAGACCGCGATCGAGCGGACCGGGATGAAGAAGCTCATCAGCGACACCGTCGTCGTGTGATGAGTCGACCGACTTGGCCGTCCGCTGCTCGACATGCTGAACACGGTGAACCTGCTGCGAGAGCGCGGTGTGCAGGCCCGGTCGATCTCTGACGACATCGCCCGTCGACGTCGACGGGCCGGCTGATACTGAAATGCTCGCCACCTTCGCGGAATACGAGCGGGAGCTCATCGCGGAACGGGTCAACGCCGGCATCACCGTAATGCGTGCGAACGGAACTCGCTTCGGCCAGCCTCCGTCGGATCCAGTCGTGATCGCGGACAAGCTCGCGATCGCCGCGGACGCTCGCGGTCGCGGCCGCACCGCCGGAGGACGCTGCTCGTCTAGTCCGGCGGAGTCGCGCGACGCTCTACCGCCACCAGCAGGCTCAGACGACCCGCGAGAGCGCAACGATGTAGCTGATTTTCGGCGACATGATGCGATCACAAAAGGTTGCCTCCGGACAAGCAACTTCGTAAAACGCGTGTGACCACCGGCCGTGTATGCCATAGCGGACTCCTACACACGCAGCGCCCCCAGCAGCAGTGCGCCAACGCTACACGAACTAAACCTGGCAGCCTTCTTACGGACGTAGCGCGGTGCTGACCCGAGGAACCTCACGATTCACCAAAGTTGCGGAACGCTCGCCTCTCGAACATGAGAACCGGCTACGTTCGGTTCATGCTCTCCCACAACATCGCCAGCTTCGCCGGAGGACTGAGCGCCAAGCTTGCCACCCGGTCACGGCATGTCTGCACGTTCTTCGGAGCCGGAACGTCCAAAGCATGCGGGCTTCCCGACGTCGCTTTATTGACCCAGAAGATCCTTGCTGGACTGACAGCCGACCAGTCCTCATCTTTTTCGCGCCTTACATCGTCCCGCAATCTCGAACAGGCCCTCAGTCGGCTCAGGAGAATTCAAGCAGTGGTTGATGGAGCCGACATCGTAGATGGGTTGACACGAAAAGAGGCTAGAGATCTCGACTTGGAGATTTGCAGACTTATAATTGCAGAACTCTCAACAGTCAGTAACCTAACGGGTCCCGCTGACAATTTAGCAGCGTGGGTCGCCCGCGCGGATTACTTGCGGCCTGTCGAACTCTTCACGGTCAACTACGACTGCGTAATCGAGACTGCTCTTGAAGCCATAGGAGTACCGTATTTCGACGGTTTTGTCGGAACTTGGAAAGCTAGGTTCAGGACTGACATGGTCGAGGCAAATCAGTCAGATCTTGAATCATTACTACCACCCTTCTTCGCGCGATTATGGAAGTTGCACGGGTCGGTCAACTGGTCATGGGATGCGGATAGTCCCACAGGTGAGGTCGTAAGATTGGGCACTACCGTTCCAAAGGATCAGATCGCAGCAATTTTCCCCTCGGACGCCAAGTACGAGGAATCCCGACGTATGCCATTCGTTGTCCTTCAAGACCGACTCAGACGCGCCCTTAATGAGCCAGAAACTCTCTTCCTCGTATCTGGCTATTCCTGGGCTGACGATCACCTCAATGAATTATTCTTTGAAGCGGCCGCTCGTCGGCCACGCTCTGAGATTGTCGCCTTTTGCTACTCCGAAATTCCCAGCAACCTTGCAAGAAAAGCAGAGCAAACACCGAATCTCCAAGTAGTTACGCAAAAAGAAGCCATTATCGGCGGCCTTCGCGCTCCGTGGGAGGGACCCGGCGACGGCGTGACACTTCCCGGTGACATTTGGGACGGAACGAACTGCCGTCTCGGAGATTTTGGCGCACTGACTAGCTTCCTCTCTCGTAGCTCTTCGGCCTTGACCTTTACCCCCAGAGTCGAATGAGTGGAGACCCAGATGCCACCGAAGGATGAAACGTATGTAGGGCGCGTGCGACATGTGCTTGGGTCGCAAATTACAGTCGAACTGGACCCCGGCCTAGCCGGTATTGCTCCAATTTATCGCGGGCAACTTCAACAGATAGGTCAAATCGGTTCCCTCGTTCGGCTACCACAGGGGATGGTAGACCTGATCGCTACGGTCACCCTCGTGGGCATATCCGAACTCACCGCAGGACCGGGCCCTCACGAAAGCTCACCCGCGGGCGAGAGGTGGCTTCAGGTGCAACTCCTCGGTGAGGTCGACAAGGGGACCAGGCAGTTTCGACGGGGAGTGGGTTCTTATCCAGGTCTCGACGATCCCGTGCACTTCGCCAGAAGTGAAGAACTCACATCTGTTTACCCCCCATCATCGACAACACATATCCGAATCGGACGTTTGTCCGCTGCTGAAACAGTTCCTATCGCCCTTGATGTCGACAAGCTCGTCGTTCGCCACTCTGCCGTCGTTGGCTCCACCGGATCAGGAAAGACCAGTGCGGTCGCCTCACTTCTCCAGGGCTTCGCCAACGGGTACTGGCCGGCCGCCAACATCGTAGTCATCGATAGCCACGGGGAATACTCCCATGCCCTGGAAGAGCACGCTTCGGTGAGAACAGTTCTCGGTAAATCAAACGATCGGCTCCACGTCCCCTTCTGGGCACTTCCAGCCGAGGACATCTTACGCGCTTTTATCGGGACAAATGCAGGTCCGACCACGCAGAAGACGTGGGCAACATTGGTAGCCGACTCGCGTCGAAAATTTGCTGACGCGGCGACCTGGCTCAATCTTGATCCGCAAGCAATTACCGCGGACACCCCTGTACCATTTAATATTCAAGCAGTTTGGCTTCAATTAGACTCTGAGAATAGGGAGACCCGTCGAACAAAAAGCGATCCAAATTCAGTTTGCCTTGAGTCTGCTGGAAACGCCTCAACGCTCACGTCGGCTTCCTATACGCCGCATGGTCCCGCGGGAGCCTCACCGATGCAGGGACCTTTTTTCGGAGTTCACGGGAGCACGCCTGAGCTTCTTCGCCTCGGCTTGCTCGACCCTCGTCTCGCATTCATGCTGAAGCCCGCTGGGACCACCGAGGGACCGGACCCGCTTGTGAGCGCCATTGATTCTTGGATTGGAGGAACACAACCCGTCTCGGTCCTCGATTTCTCTGGCGTGCCCGACGCGGCCGCCGAACTAGCAATCGGGGTAATCATGAAGCTTCTCTTTGACGTGGCGATACGCACGCCAGATGGAATCGACGGAGTAGGTCGCCCCAGTCCGATTCTTATCGTGCTCGAAGAAGCTCATCGCTACCTCGGAGATTCGGCGGCACCGATCGCCCGAAATGCCGCTAATCGGATAGCTCGGGAGGGTCGCAAATACGGAGTTGGACTCATGCTCGTAACGCAACGGCCATCCGACCTTCCCGACACGGCGTTGGCGCAATGTGGAACGATAATTGCCCTCCGCCTCAGCAACAGTGCGGATCAAGGCAGAATTCGAACCGCTTTACCCGACAGTGTCGCTGGTTTAGCGGAAACGCTTCCATCGCTCAGAACAGGTGAGGCCATCATCAGCGGTGAAGCACTTGTCCTACCGACCCGGGTCATGCTAGACAGACCAAACCCCTTGCCTCTAGCCGAAGATCCATCTCTCGATTCATGGCACGCAAATTCTGGAACGCGCGACGTGAGTGGTGCCTTGGCTGACTGGCGCGGAATTTATGAACAGGAGACAGAATGACCTTGAACTGGCAACCGGTTGCGTCCCATCGAATCGTCGCAGAGGCATACGACTCCGAGACGGAAACCATTTACGTGGAGTTTCCGAAAGGTGGCGTCCAATGGTGGTACTCGGCTTGTCCGCCCGACATTTGGGAACAGTTCACAGCGGACGGACAGTCACGAGGACAATTCATCCATCAGGTATTGGATCATAGGCCGAACGGCCGGTTCGCCTGACACTACATTTGGTTGCGCAGCTGTCACCAATCGGCTCGTCGGAGTACTTCCTGTTCCCTGTCAGGACCGAGGCGCTGTCTACGTCTCCGAGATGGCCGCGGCGCCGACCATGTGCGCGACGGCCCGAAACGCGGCCCAGGAATGCGAGGCCGCCACGCAGACGTGGTGCCCGTCGCCCAGACAGCACTAGCGCTAGGCGTCGGACGTCATCGTCGGCAGCGACCACACCTGGAGCATGACGGCAGCTTCTCGTTCCGCGGCCGTCGCGGAGCTCGCGGACCTGGTCGCGCACGCCGTGCGCACCCCGCGCATCACCGGTGAGGGCGTCGTGTGGGAGCTGAGCGCTCCCGAGCCGGATCGCCTCGCGGTGCAGTCGGTCCTCGCCTGGTCCGCTGTGAACGCCCGGTTCCCTGGGCGGCTCCGCGCCTGCGCGAACGACGAGTGCAACCTCTTCCTCCTCGACCGCAGCCGCCCCGGCACCGCCAAGTGGTGCTCGATGGCGACCTGCGGCAACCGGATGAAGGCCCGCGCGCACGCGAGCCGGTCGCGGGACTGAGCGCGGCCGGGAGGCGGACGCCGTCGATCTAGCGGGGTCGCACGTCGTAGGTGACCCGGAGGAGCCCGTCCCCCTCGCTGCTGTGATGGCCTCGGAGAGTGAGGAGCACGTCGCCGGTGAGGTCGCCGAAGAGGCGGTGACCCTGTCCGATCAGCACGGGAGCGATCGAGACGGTCAGCTCGTCGACGAGGCCCACCCTCAGGAACGCCTGGATGGTGCGGCCTCCGTCGATGTAGACGCGGTCTGCCGCTCCGGCGTCGAGCAGCAGCGCCGCCTCCTCGACGGAGTGAGCCACCTCCACTCTGCCGTCCGCCTCGATCGTGGTGCTCAGCACGACGACCCGCTTCCCCTCGAACGGCCAGGCGTCGAAGCCGAGGACCGTCTCGTAGGTGGAGCGCCCCATGACGAGGGTGTCGATCGTCGGGAAGAACGTCTCCCAGATGAGCGCGGGGTGGGCCGTCGTCTCCGCGGTGTGGGGTCGCGGGGCGGGATCGGTGAGCCAGTCGAGGTCCCCGCCCGGTCGCGCGATGAAGCCGTCGAGACTCGTGCCGATGAACACGCATCCCGTCCACGATCGGTTCTCTGCCATGTCCAGCCTTTCCGAAGAGCGTCGAGTGCGAGGGCAATGATGGCAGGGGAGGCGTCGCGACCGGACGGCCATCGGGGTCCCGGCGCGGCATCGGCGGTCGGCCGCCCGAGACGCTCGGCCGCGCGCGGATCCGCTGAGTACGCTCGGGCCATGCAGCGCACGGTGGGCGGAGTCGTCATCGAGGTCGTCCACTCGAGGACCGGTGACGCGACCCGGACTCCCGACGGTCCGATCCAGCTGTGAACGATCACCCTCTCCGGAGCACGCATCGATCACACCGCGACGGTCGGCGTCGCCGGCACGTCGACGGAGCCGGACGAGGACGTGTTCGCCACCGTCCTCGAGGTGGCCGTGGTGGAGTACGTCCCCGTAGCCGAGGATTCGAGCACGACTCCGGCGTTCCGCGAGTGGAAGCGGGACCACGCGTCCGAACTGCATCAGCTCGTGGCGGCGCTTCGAGCGGGCAGCTGACTCCTGCCGGGCGCGCGACGGATGCTAGGCGCCGCGCAGCCGGGCCGTCGATGCGGACGCCTGCGCTCGAGCCCGTTGCAGGGCGTCCTCGCGTCCGGCCGCGTTCAGGCGGGCGGGACCGTAGGTGACCACCGGGGGCAGGACGTCGTACCCGACGAACTCGAGCATCCCGCGATGGATGTGGAAGAGGAACGACTGCAGGTCGCCGTAGCCGTCGGCGGCGCCGGGCGCGAAGGCCGCTTCGCCGCCGCCCGTCGTCAGCAGGAGCATCGCGCTCCTGCCACGCAGGCCGCCCTCGGCGAAGACGCCGTGCTCGCCTCCGAACGTCGCGCCCATCACGAAGACGCGGTCGATCCAGCCCTTCATGATCGCCGGCATCGAGAACCACCACAGGGGGAACGAGAGCACCAGGAGATCCGCCTGCAGCAGCTCGTCGAGATCGCTCGCGACGGGCTCCCCGAGCGTCTTCTCGAGGACCGCGGTCATCTGCTGCGCCTGCGGCTTGAAGTAGCCGGAGCCGGACGCGAACTGGTCGCGGTGCAGCACCGGGTCCCGGCCCTCGGCGTACAGGTCGAGCCGGCGCACCTCCATGCCGTCGGCCCTCAGCTGCTCGAGGACCGCGTCCGCCTGCGCCGAGGAGAAGGACCGCTCCTCGGGATGGGCGTGGACGAGCAGAGCACGGCGAGCGGGAGCGGCCTCGGAAGCATCGGTCATGCGGCCGATCATATCGACGATTCGCGATACGTCGCTAGATCGAGGCTCCGAGCCGCTTCAGGAGCCCGTCGACGTCGGCGTCGCTCCTCCGGTAGTGGGTGTACTTCCCGACGCGCGTCGAGCGGACGAGGCCCGCGCGCTCCAGGGATCCCATGTACGACGAGATGGTCGACTGCGCGAGACCGCTCTTCGCGGCGAGATGCGTGACGCAGACCCCGAACTCGGCGCGGTCGGCGATCGGCTCGAACTCGCTGAACGACGCCTCAGGAGAGCGGAGCCACTCCATGATCTGCAGTCGCGTGGGATTGCCCAGTGCCTTCAGCACCTCGACCAGTCCCGTGTCCACCGCGCCATTCTCCCCTGCTCGCCGCCCGGGCGCCTCCGCGCCGGAATCACCCTCCGCCCGGACGCACCCCGCTCACGGCAGCAGGATCACCTTGCCGTCGAGCGTCCGGGACTCGGCGAGCTCCATCGCCTCGACGATCCCCGTGAGCGGGAAGCGGGCGGCGATGTTGGCCGTCAGCGAGCCGTCGGCGAGGAGTCCGAGCACGCGGCCGAGGTCCTCCTCGAGCCGCGCACGGAAGCGCGCGGGGCGCATCGAGTGGCCCGCCCAGAGGTCGTAGAAGACCGCGCGCCGGCCGTTGGGGGCCAGCTGGTACGCCTGGATCCGCGCGAGCTGGCGGAGGAACGGGGGCCAGATGCTCCCGGTGCTCGCGCTGACGATCGCGTACGCGACGAGGGTGCCGCCGGGCGCGAGCAGCGACCACGCCAGCCGGGTCGTCGCTCCGCCGACGTTGTCGAAGACGGCCTGCACTCCGCCGGGAGCGAGCTCGCGCACGCGAGCGGCGAGGTCGGGATCGGCGTAGTCGACGGGCTCCACTCCGGCCGCTCGGAGGGCCTCGTGGTGGCGGGGCGAGGCGGCGCCGATCACGCGGATCCCCTCGAGGCGGGCGAGGCGGTGCATGAGGCCGCCGACTCCGCCGTTCGCGCCGAACAGGAGGATCGTGTCGCCGCGGGAGACCCGGGCCGAGCGGTGCAGCATCTGCCACGCCGTCACTCCGTTGACCACGACGGCCTCGGCGTCCTCCGACGCGACCGCGTCGGGGACGAGAACGCAGTCGCGGGCGGCGACACGGGCGTGCCCGGTCCAGCCGCCGGTCTTGGTGAGCGCGGCGACCCGGCGGCCCTCGAGCGACGCGTCGCCGCCGGGGCCGACCGCGAGGACCCGGCCGACGAGGTCGTAGCCGGGCGTGAAGGGGAACGGCGGCTGGGCGAAGTAGCGGCCGCGGCGCATCGACTGCTCGGCGAACGAGATGCCGGTGGCCTCGACGGCGACGAGCAGCTCGCCGGCCGCGGGAGGCTCGACCGGTGCCTGCTCGAGGAGCAGCCCGGACGGCTCGACGATCCCGGGGAGGACGACGCGGGTGGTGGTGCGGGGAAGCGTGGTGGACATGAGGGGCTCCTGGAGGTTGTGGTGAGTGACTGGACAGTCACAATCGCGGACATGAAAGGGGAGGGTGGTGAAGAGGAGGAGAAGGAGGAGGGGAAGGAGAAGAGGGCAGACGAGAGGACCGCGGACTCAGTCGCGGTGCCGGATGCCGTCGGAGACGATGCGCGCCCACTCGGAGTCGACGCCGCCGAGGTCGGTCTGCACGATCAGGTGGCAGAGCTGCCCGTAGGCGACGAAGCGCTGCACGGCCGGGCCGTCGGCTCCGGAGACGACGGTGACCGTCCGGACGACCGCGGAGATCCCGCGGCGCACCGCCTCGCGGATCTCGGGGACGTCGCACGCGCTCTGCGCCTGCGACTGCAGCATGATCAGGTCGCGGTCGGCGATCAGGTCGATGTAGGCGACGGTCATCGCCTCGAGCCGGTCGGCCGGGTCCGAGGAGGGCGAGGCCTCCCCCGCCGCCGCGAGCGTGGTCGCCACCTGCTCGTAGCAGCGGTCGACCGCGGCGACGAAGACGCCGAGCTTGCCCGGGAACAGGCGGAAGACGTAGGCGGGCGAGACGCCGGCCTCGGCGGCGACCTCGGTGATCGGAGTCGCGGCGTAGCCGGTGCGCGCGAACACGTGGAGCGCCGCCGCGGTGATCCGCTCGCGCTGCGCCTCGGCGGTGGAGCGGGAGGAGGGGGAAGGCATGTGACTGATCGAACACTTACTTTGCTCGCCTGTCAAGAGCGCTGCCGGACGAGTCGACACGCGGGCCGGATCAGGAGCCCCGACGACTCCGTCAGCAGTACCGACGCAGGCCTGCCGGCCAGGAGGGGCGCGCGCCGCTCCGGAGCTCGAGCGCGCCTCCTCCGCCCTGCCGAAAATGGTTCGGCTACCGTCCGTGGCGGGCCGAGTTCCTCGGTCCGCCACCCGAGGAGGGATTGCCCATGCACGATTCGACCGAGGCTGCCGTCGTTAAGAGGGTCCTGGAGGACGAGATCCTCGAGAACTACGCCTCCGTGGTGGACGTGGTCCGGACCTGGATCGAGAGCCCGAACAGCGTCTGCATCGTCTACCGGCGCCGTCTCGACGGCGACCATCTGATCGGTCAGCGCTTCCGCTTCCCACCGCACGCCGCGAACGACGATCCCGTCTCGACGGGAGTCGATGCGGCGCTGAACACGGCCGAGCCCCTCGGCGCGCCCTTGGAACGCGCGCGGCTCGCGGACGGGGTCTTCTGGTTCGCGATACCGCCGACCGACGCACTGCCCGCCATCCCCGACGGGCCGTCAGCACCGAGCCGGGACTGAGCGACGGCGGCGAGCTCGACGCTCTTCGGAAAGGCTGGACATGGCAGAGAACCGATCGTGGACGGGATGCGTGTTCATCGGCACGAGTCTCGACGGCTTCATCGCGCGACC
>NZ_PSUU01000035.1:42188-44517 GCF_002932015.1 Rathayibacter sp. AY1H3 | reverse complement strand
CGCGCCTCCGGGGGAGGGCGGCTCTGCGGGGGAGAACGTCCCGCGGACCGGGCGAGCCAGTGGAGCGGGGATCGGCGGCGGGGAACGGCGCGATCCGAGTCGTATCGTGGCACATCGCGACCCGCCCGGACAGCGGTTCCGGCCGCCTCGCGCACGCGGATCGGCGCGCCGTATGACGCGGGCGGTCGCGCTCGGGGTCCGTGATCCCGTAGAGTCGAGACATCTCCTGGGCGATCGCCCGAATTCCACGGCTGAGAAGTCGCACGACGACGAAGAGACTCAGCCCCTGATAGAGACCGCACCGACCGAGAGCATCGTCCTCGGTCGTCCGGTTCGAACGCCCGCCTCGCACGCGGGTACCGCCCTTCACAGGACGCCGCGGAAGCCGCGCCGTTCCTCGTTCGACCCCCGCTCCACTGGCTCGCCCGGTCCGCGGGACGTTCTCCCCCGCAGAGCCGCCCTCCCCCGGAGGCGCGAGCTCAGCCCCTAGACGACCCGGACGACTCCGGCAGACGCGTGTTTCACCCGCGGAGGCCGAGTCGAGCGGGTACCGCACACTCGTGCGGACTCTGACGACGCCGGCCTCGGTCGGCGTCATTAACACATAAGGAAAAGAAATGCCTACTGGCACCGTTAAGTGGTTCAACTCCGAAAAGGGCTTCGGCTTCATCGCTCCCGACGACGGAGGCGCCGACGTGTTCGCGCACTTCTCCGCCATCGCGAAGCAGGGCTACCGCGAGCTCGTCGAGAACCAGCACGTCGAGTACGACGTCGAGCAGGGCCGCAAGGGCCCGCAGGCCGCGAACATCCGCGGCGTCGGCGAGTAATCTCCGACTTCCGACGCCCCGTCGACCAGGATCCCCGGATCCGGTCGGCGGGGCGTCCGTCGTTGACGGGGTGATCCCGCCCTCGGCCGGCGGAGGCGAGAGCCGTGTCACCCCTCCGGGCCGCAGGATCGGTATCCTCTCCGTGGCGGCTCCCGAGCTCACGGAGCCCGCGACGCCGTCCGGGACTCCGGCGCGTCGGCACGACTTCACGGCGGAGACAATGGGACGACTGATCTACGGACCGCAATCACTCGAGATCGACTTCGAGGACCGGCTCCTCGCGCACCTCAAGGTCGCGATGTTCACCAAGATGCGGCGGAACGAGTCGTTCAGCCTCTCCTGGAGCGAGCCGGAGTCGTCCGGCTACGGCCGCAGCTCCGTCTGGGTGCACCCGACGACTCCGCTGCACTTCCGGTTCCACGGCAGCAAGCGGCCGTCGCTGAACCGCCTGTGGATCGAGCAGTTCATCGCGAGCGCGAACAACACCGGCGAGATGACCGTGGTGCCGGAGCCGGCCGAGGGCTCCTGACCCGCGACGCTCCTCAGACCACGAGCGGCCGGGCCGTGTGCACGAGCTCCTCGTGCGGCAGGGCTCGGAGACGCTCGGCGATCTCGGCACGGGCGCCCGCGTCGACCGACGCCCGGGCGTGCTCCTGCGGCCGCAGCGGCGTGAGGGTGACCAGGTCGGCGTGACCGGTCGCCAGGTCGAGCCGCTCGGGCAGGCCGGGGCTGCGCAGACCCAGGAGGACGCCGACGGTGCCCTGCTCATCGGTCCAGGCGGGCGGCGCCGCGACGTTCGCGAGCCGCGCCGTGTCGAGGGAGCTGCGGCAGCACACCCCCTGGAGGGCGGCCCGTCGGGCGGCCTCGTACAGCAGGCGGAAGTGCCAGTGGTTCCAGAGCTCGGCGGTGGGGACGCCGCGGACGGCGGACGTCTCGAGGCACAGCTCGAGGCCGAGACCAGTGCCGGGATGCTCGAGCCGGTCGAAGGGATCGCTCAGCCCGTCGGTAGCGAGCACCACGGAGGCGCCACAGTCGACGCGCAGGAACGCACGGTGATCGGTGGGCCAGCGCGCGCCGCCGCGGACGCCGGGATCCTCGGTCGAGACGACGACGGTGCGATCGAGCGCACCCACTCCGCGCCAGGCGTCGGCCCGGTCCTCCGCCACCGCCTCGGCCAGCGCCCGCCTCTCGTCCTCGGTCCATCGGACCTCACGAGTGCGGTTCAGGAACAACGACATGGGACTCCCCGTCCGCGCGACCGGCGTGCCGCGCTCCCGGAACGCTACGGCGCCCACCCCTGCTCCTCCTCCGAGCAACCGGAACGCCAGCTGTGTTTGTTGCGCGGCGGTCCCCGCCCGCCGCGGCGCGGTCGGCTCCCAGGAGTGGCCGGGCAGGTGGAGCGGGTCGCGACCGGCTACGCCGAAACGCTGGAACGCGTTTCGACGGTTCGCCTCCGGCGGTGTTCACTCCCGCGGCGGTCCCCGCCCGCCGCGGCGCGGTCG
>NZ_PSUU01000035.1:0-42180 GCF_002932015.1 Rathayibacter sp. AY1H3 | reverse complement strand
GAGTCGCGACCGGCTACGCCGAAACGCTGGAACGCGTTTCGACGGTTCGCCTCCGGCGGTGTTCACTCCCGCGGCGGTCCCCGCCCGCCGCGGCGCGGTCGGCTCCCAGGAAAGGCCCGGCAAGTGGAGCGTGTCGCGACCGGCTACGCCGAAACGCTGGAACGCGTTTCGACGGTTCGCCTCCGGCGGTGTTCACTCCCGCGGCGGTCCCCGCCCGCCGCGGCGCGGTCGGCTCCCAGGAAAGGCCGGGCAGGTGGAGCGGGTCGCGACCGGCTACGCCGAAACGCTGGAACGCGTTTCGACGGTTCGCCTCACGGCGCGCCGCCGTGGCCGTGGATGGAGGAGTCGATGGCCCGCGCGGCCGCGCGTCCACCGCCGCTGTGTCCGCGAGGCGAACCGGCGGAACGCGTGTCAGCGTTCCGTCGTAGCTGGACGCAGGACGCTCCACCCGCCCGGCCATCCCGGGTAGCCGACTGCGCCGCGGCGGGCGGGGACCGCCGCGGAAGACGGCTCAACCCAGCGGGTTGATGCCGTTGGTGCGCCAGCGCTCGTCGGCGAGCTGGCCGGGGGTGCCGGCGCTCGCGTTCTCTCCCAGGGGCTCGCCGCCCTCGACGGCGTCGGCGCCGAGCGCGGTGCCGGCTCCCTCGGCGGTGCTGCCGGGGGGAAGCAGGCCCTCCTCGTCCTCGCGGGGGCCGACCTCGTCCTCGGGGGCGTTCTCGGAGCCGCTCTCGCTCATCGGGTCGTAGCCGTGGTCCGGGTCGCGGCTCTCGTCGGCCGTCGTGTTCTCCTCGACCTCGGCGTCGGCGGGACGGACGTCGTCGGCCTTCTCCGCATCGGTGGAGGGGGTGGCCTCGAAGCCTGCGAACTCGGGGCTGTCGTCTGCGCTCATGGCCGCCACGGTAGCACCGGGCCCGCGGGCACCGGAGGGGGTTCCGCCGGGCGCCCGCGACGCCTCCGCTCAGCGGCCACGCCTTAGGCTCGGGGGGCTGGCACGGACGACGGGAGCGACATGCGACGACTCGGGTACGACAGGTTCGGCGGGCCCGATCTGCTCTCGTGGCGGGAAGCGCCGGTGCCGATGCCGGGTCGCGGCGAGGTCCTGGTGCGCACACGCGCGGCGAGCATCAACGCGACCGACGAGAAGATCCTGTCCGGCTCCGCGCGGATCATGGCCGTCGGCCGCTCCCGTCCCTACGGGTTCGGGCTCGACATCGCCGGCACCGTCGAGGCGCTCGGCCCGGGGTCGCACTCGGTCGCGATCGGCGACCGAGTGGTGGGGATGACCCGCGACGGCGACGCCTTCGCCGACGCGTCCATCGCGCGCAGCCGCTCGCTCGTCCCGATGCCCGACTCCCTCGGCTTCGTCGAGGCCGTCACGCTCGCGATGTCGGGCGGCACCGCGGTGGGCCTGGTGGACGCACTGCACGTGCGCGCCGGCGAGCGCGTCCTCGTCAGCGGCGGCTCGGGAGCCATCGGCGATCCGACGATCCAGCTGCTGGTGCGGGCGGGCTGCACGGTCGCGGCCACAGGCTCGGCCGCCTCCGCCGACCTGCTCCGCTCGCTCGGCGCCGAGCCGCACGACTACCGCGCGCTCGACCTCGGGGTGCTGGGCGGCCGCTTCGACGTGGTCGTCGACGTCTCCGGCCACCTGCCGGTCGACGACGCGGCGATCCTCCTGGCCGAGGGCGGGCGCATCGCGACGCTGGTGCCGAGCGGTCCGGCGCTGGTCTCGCAGGCGACGGGCCTCGTCCGCCGCGACCGCCCACGGGTGCGCAACATGATCGTGGTGGCGACGGCGGAGCGGATCGGGCGCGCGGTCTCGCTCGCCGCCTCCGGTGAGCTGCGGCCACGGCCGGGCGCCGTGCATCCTCTGGGCGACGTCGTCGACGTGCTGTCGCGCCGAGCGACCGGCGCCGACCGCACGATCGGCAAGATCGTCTTCACCGCCGACGACTCGGCTCCGCTGAGCTGACCACCGTCTCCTCCTCCTCGGCCGGTCGGCCGAGCGAGAGCGTGGCCAGGAAGCCGACGGCGAGGAACCCGGCGGCCGCGAAGGCGGCGTAGCGGGTGCCGTCCGAGAACGCCTCGCCCGCCGCCCGGGCCGCGTCGGCGGTGGCCGGTGAGGCGGCCAGCCCGGCGATCGCCGCACCGGAGGAGTCGACCACCGCGTCGACGGTGGTCGCCACCTGCTCCGCGGGGAGGCCCTGCTGCTCGAGCGAGGTCGTGAGGACCCCCGCGGTCGAGGTGTAGAGGATCGTCCCGAGCACGGCGATGCCGAGGGCGGAGCCGATCTGCCGTGCGGTCGACTGCGTGCCCGAGCCCTGCCCGCTGAGCTCGACGGGAACGTCCCGGAGCACGACCCCGGTCAGCTGCGCCGTCGCGAGGCCGACGCCGAAGCCGTAGACGGCGAGGAACGGGACGAGGGCCCACCACGGGGTGGAGTCGGAGACGACCAGGCCGATGCCCGCGACGCCGACGATCTCGGCCGCGAGGCCCACCCGCACGATCAGCACCGGCGCGACCCTGTTTCCGAAGGCGCCGGCGAAGCCCGAGGCGACGAAGGAGCCGAGCGCGAGCGCGAGGAGCACCAGGCCGGTCTGCACGGCCGTGTAGCCGAGGACGCTCTGGAGCCAGATCGGCAGCGCCAGGATGATCCCGAACTCGCCGAGGGAGACGATCATCGCGGCGAGGTTGCCGTTGCGGAACGAGGCGAGGCGGAAGAGCCCGATCGCAAGCATCGCCGAGCGCCCGGCGCGCTCGCGGGCCCGCGCCCAGAGGACGAAGGCGACCCCGGCGAGCACCGCGACGGCGAACGCGATCGGGACCGGCGAGAGACCGAGCGGCCAGCTCCAGCCGCCGACGCTCAGGCGCTCGTCGACGCCCCACCAGCCGAGGGTGCGCCCCTCGATCAGGGCGAACACCAGGGAGGCGGAGGCGATGATCGAGAGCGCGGCGCCGACGAGGTCGACCCGCCGCCCGTCGGGCTGCCGCGACTCGTCGACGAACAGCAGCGCTCCGACCACGATGATCACGCCGAGCGGGATGTTGATGCCGAACGCCCAGCGCCAGGAGAAGTCGGTGGTGAGCCAGCCGCCGAGCAGCGGGCCGACCGCGGTCATGCCGCCGATGGTCGAGCCCCAGACGGCGAAGGCGATGGCGCGCTCGCGCCCGCGGAAGGTGGCGTTGATCAGCGAGAGGGTCGTCGGCAGCACCATCGCTCCTCCGACGCCCTGCACGACCCTGGAGAGGATCAGCAGGTCGCCGGTCGGAGCGAGGGCCGCCGCGACGGAGGAGAGCGCGAAGAGCGAGACGCCGACGATCAGCATGCGGCGCCGGCCCCAGCGGTCGGCGAGGGTGCCGAAGACCAGCAGGAGCGCGGCGAACACGAGCGTGTACGACTCCTGCACCCACTGCACCTGGGTCGAGGTGATCCCGAGATCGGCGACGATCGACGGGATGGCGACGTTGACGATGGTCGAGTCGACGATGATCGTCGCCACTCCGAGGCTGATGACGACCAGCCCGATCCACTTGCGGTTGCGCACGACGCTCTCCTCCGACGATTTAGTAAGCCAGCTGACTATATGCCCGCGGAGGGCGCCGTGTCGAAGGGAGGGCCTGGGAGATTAGCGGGAGGCGGGCGCGGCGACAAGGGCGCGAAGCTCCCGGAGCCGCCCGGTCAGGATGGACGCATGCCCGCATCCCCCCGTTCCTTCCCGTATCCCCTCGGCGTCTCCCTCCGCGGCGACGCCGGCGCCGACGTCGCCGTCTACTCCGAGACCGCGGACAGCGTCGAGGTCTGCCTCTTCGACGAGTCCGGAGCAGAGACCCGCGTCGCCCTCACCGAGCGGACCGGCCACGTCTTCCACGGCCTCGTCCCCGAGATGGGCATCGGCACCCGCTACGGACTGCGCGTCGACGGCCCCTGGGACCCCGCCAACGGCCTCCGCCACAACGCCGCCAAGCTCCTCCTCGACCCGCACGCCACCGCGATCGAGGGCTCGTACACCTGGTCCGAGGACGTCTTCGGCCAGTTCTACGAGGACGCCGACACCCGCAACGACGCCGACTCCGCGCACGCGGTCCCCCGCTGCGTCGTCACCGACCCCGACTCCTTCGACTGGAGCGGCGACACCGCGCCGCGCATCCCGCTCGAGGAGACCGTCGTCTACGAGGTGCACGTGAAGGGCTTCACGAAGCTGCACCCCGACGTGCCCGAGGACATCCGCGGCACCTACCGCGGCCTCGCGCACCCCGCCGCGATCAAGCACTTCACCGACCTGGGCGTGACCTCGGTCGAGCTGCTCCCCGTGCACCAGTTCGTGCAGGACTCGCACCTCGAGGAGAAGGGCCTGCGCAACTACTGGGGCTACAACTCCCTCGGCTTCTTCGCGCCGCACAACGAGTACTCGCACGCCGGCGACGACGGCTCGCAGGTCGACGAGTTCAAGGCCATGGTCAAGGCGTTCCACGAGGCCGGCCTCGAGGTCATCCTCGACGTGGTCTACAACCACACCGCCGAGGGCAACGACAAGGGCCCCACCCTCTCGTTCAAGGGCATCGACAACGGCTCCTACTACCGCCTGGTGGAGGAGGACCGCGCGAACTACTTCGACACCACCGGCACCGGCAACAGCCTCAACGTCGCGCACCCGGCCGCGCTCGGCCTGATCATGGACTCGCTGCGCTACTGGGTGACCGAGATGCACATCGACGGCTTCCGCTTCGACCTCGCCACCACCCTCACCCGCCAGACCGGTGAGGCCGAGGTGCACAGCGCCTTCCTCGACCTGATCGCGCAGGACCCGGTGCTCGCGCCCGTCAAGATGATCGCCGAGCCGTGGGACACCGCCGGCTACCAGGTCGGCGGCTTCCCCGCGGACTGGTCGGAGTGGAACGGGAAGTTCCGCGACGACGTGCGCGACTTCTGGAACGGCGCCGACTCGGTGCTCGGCACGACCGCGCAGCGCGTCCTCGGCTCCCCCGACGTGTACGAGGCCGACCGCCGCTCGCCGGTCTCCAGCATCAACTTCGTCACCGCGCACGACGGCTTCACCCTCGCCGACCTCACCGCCTACTCGCGCAAGCACAACGCGGCCAACGGTGAGGACAACAACGACGGCGAGAGCGACAACCGCTCCTCCAACAACGGCGCCGAGGGTCCGACCGAGAACGAGGCGGTCAACGAGCGCCGCGACCGCATGCGCCGCAACTTCCTCGCGACGCTGCTGCTCTCGGCCGGCGTGCCGATGATCCTGGGCGGCGACGAGATCGCCCGCACGCAGGGCGGCAACAACAACGCCTACTGCCAGGACGACGAGATCTCGTGGTTCGACTGGGAGAACGCGGACCGCGAGCTGCTCGCCTTCACCCGCGAGCTGATCGCCCTCCGCGCCGCGGAGCCGGCGCTGCGCCCGAAGTGGTTCCGCCGCGCCCCCGGCGACGGCGGCCCCGACACGGTCGACATCCTCCGCTCCGACGCGCAGGGCTTCGCCGACGAGGACTGGGACAACCCCGACGCCCGCTCGATCACCTTCGTGTTCGAGCACGAGGGCAGCGCGAGCTTCGCCCTGCTGCTGAACGCGGCGGAGAACGGCGTCGAGTTCACCGTTCCCGAGGCGCCCGGCGCCGAGTGGACGCTGGCCGCCTCGAGCGACCCGGAGCAGGTCGTCGAGGGCGAGGTCACCACGCTGATCGTGCGCGACGGCTCGTTCACGCTGCTGCGCTCGGCCTCCTGATGACCGGCCGGACCCCGCGGCTCCTCCGCTTCGGCGGGCGCATCGCGGGGTTCGGCACGTCCTCGGGCACGAGGATCGTGCTGGGCCTCTGGGAGGACACCCCCTTCGGCCCGTTCGCCGACGCGATGGTCGAGGACGGCGACGGCCACCGCCTCCTGATCGCACCGACCCGCGAGGTCGCGGACTTCATCGGGTCGACGTACGCGTTCGACGAGGTGCGGATCGCGCCGGTGTCGTGGCGGAGGATCGCGGGCGGCCTGTCCGTCTCGGCCGGACCGCTCGCGGTGCGACTGGAGCTCGGCGGTCTCACTGCGCTCGGCCGGCTGCTGCGGATCGTTCCGCGACCGCTCGCCGAGCACCCGGCATGGCTGACCGCGATCTCGCCGGTCGCCTCCCTGCTCGTCCGCGGGGTCAGTACGGCCGGGTCGGCCGGGCACGGACGCCGCGAGTACTACGGCGCGCGGGCGATCCGCCGCGTCGAGGGCGTCCACGCAGTGCTGGCGGAGGAGGACCTCGGCCCGTTGCGCCCGCTCTCGCCGCCCGTGCGGTTCGGCTTCTCGTCGGCGCCCGCCGCTCCGGCGATCGTCGACGTCACCACCACCATCGCGCTCCCGCGCGAGGGGACCACCGCGCTCCGGCGCGACCGAGAGAGAGGAGCCGCCTCGTGAAGAAGGGCGACAAGATCAGCTGGAACACCTCGCAGGGCGAGACCCACGGCGAGCTGGTCGAGAAGAAGACGAAGGAGTTCCAGTTCGAGGGGCAGAAGTTCAACGCCTCGGACGACGAGCCCTACTGGATCGTGCAGAGCGACAAGACCGACGCGAAGGCCGCGCACAAGGAGTCGTCGCTGACGAAGAAGTGAGCGGGCGCACGCCGAGCGGCTGCGGGCCGGGCTCCGGATCGACTCCGGGGCCCGGCCCGCGCCCGTCTCACGCGATGCGGATGAGCTTCTTGTTCACGAACTCCTCGAGGGCGGGGCGGCCCATCTCGCGGCCGGTGCCCGAGCGCTTCACACCGCCGAAGGGCAGCTCGGCCGCGTCGCCGAGGACGAGGTTGATCCAGACCATGCCCGCGTCGATCCGATCCGCCAGGCGCAGGGCCTGCTCCTGGTCGGTCGTGTAGAGGTAGGAGCCGAGGCCGTAGGGGGTGTCGTTCGCGAGGGCGATCGCCTCGTCCTCGTCGCGGACGCGGTAGAGCGCGGCGACGGGGCCGAAGAACTCCTCGCGGTAGGCGTCCATCTCGGGCGTGACGCCCTCGAGCACGGCGGGCGGGAAGAAGTTGCCGGTCACCTCGCCGCTGGCGCGGACGGTGGCCCCCTGCTCGCGCGCGGCCGCCAGCTGCGCCTCGAGGCGCTCCGTCGCGGCGGAGGAGGAGAGCGGGCCGAGGAGGGTGCCCTCCGCGAACGGATCGGCCGGCTGGGCGCGGGTGAACGCCTCCGTGAACTTCTCGGCGAACGCGTCGTACAGCTCGTCGATCACGATGAAGCGCTTCGCGGCGTTGCAGGACTGGCCGTTGTTGTCCAGGCGCGCGGCGACCGCGTCCTCGACCGCCTTGTCGAGGTCGTCGGTCGACAGGAGCACGAACGGGTCGGAGCCGCCGAGCTCGAGCACGACCTTCTTCAGGTGTCGGCCCGCGAGCTCCGCGACGGCCGCGCCGGCCCGCTCGGAGCCGGTGACGGAGACGCCCTGGACCCGGGGGTCGGCGATGACGGTCGCGGCCTGCTCGTTCGTGGCGTAGAGGTTCACGTAGACGCCGGCGGGCGCGCCCAGCTCCTCGGCCGCGGTGCGGAACATGTCGGCGATGGCGGCGGCCGACTCCGGGCACTGCGGCGCGTGCTTGAGCAGGATCGTGTTGCCCGCGACCACGTTCGGGCCGGCGAAGCGGGCCACCTGGTAGTAGGGGAAGTTCCACGGCATGATGCCCAGGAGCACGCCCAGCCCGGCGCGGCGGATCAGCGCGGAGCCGGTGCCCTCGGCGAGCTCGATCGGCTCGTCGGCGAGGAAGGCCTCGCCGTTCTCGGCGTAGTAGCGGTAGATGTCGGCGGCGAAGCCGACCTCGCCCTGCGCCTGGTCGAGCGGCTTGCCCATCTCGCGGACGATGATCGCCGCGAGCTCGTCGGCGCGCTCGACGTGCAGCTGTGCCACGCGGGCGATCAGCGCCGCGCGGGTCGCGACGGGCACGGTCCGCGACCACGAGGAGTACGCGTCCTGCGCCGAGCCGATCGCCGCGGTCAGCTCGGCGTCGCCGAGGGTCGGGTACTCGCGGAGGGTCTCCCCCGTGGCCGGGTCGATCACGGCGTAGTGGGTGCTCATGCGGGCTGTGCTCCTTCGCGCTGGGGGGCCGGTGCGGTCGCGCCGTCCTCGTCGATGATCTCCTGTGCCAGGCGCCTGCCGACGCGGATGGCACCGTCGACGTGCTGGTAGCCCTCGGCGGCGAGGTCGCTCGTGCCGAAGCGGAGCGGACCCACCGGCTCCAGCTGCAGCGCGCCGTACCGGGTCAGCCCGCCCAGGTCGAAGCTCGCGGCGTACGCGCCCTGCGTCCACTCCTCGGACGCCCAGTCGCTCTCGTAGTAGACGACCGGATCGAGCGCGGCCGGGCCGAAGTAGGCGGCGAGCGAGTCGAGGATCGCGGCCTTCCGCACCGCCTCGTCGAGCGCGAGCACGCGGTCGGCCTTCTCGTCCGAGACGAAGCCGACCAGGGTGCCGCGCTCCTCCCCGTGGTTCGAGTTGTCGTAGGCCTCGTGCACGAGCGAGTGCGGGCTGAACGCGGTGCCGGAGAGGCCGTCGGCGCGCCAGAAGGGCGTGGCGTAGGTGGCGTGCACCTTGATCACGAGGCCGAGCGACTGGTGCTGCAGGGCCTGCTGCCGCAGGCGCGGGAGCGGCGGGTCGAACGAGATGCGGCCGACGAGGTTCGGCGGCACGGCGACGATCGCGCGGCGGGCGCGGAGGACGGCGCCGTCGGCGCGCACCTCGACCCCGTCGTCACCGTGGCGGACGGAGCGGACCGGGTGCCCGAGCAGGACGCGCTCGGCGCCGAGGCGCTCGGCGAGCCGCCCCGGGACCTGCTGGAGGCCGCCGATCACGCGCTTGTCGAGGATGAAGTCGGCGTCGACCAGGTTGCTGAAGCTCCCCGCGCTCGCGGCCATGAGGAGCGCCTGGAGGAGGGAGAAGGCGTGCGCCGGCTTGGTGAGCATGGCGTCGGCGAGGAAGAGGGCGATGTTGGCCCGCGCCTCCACGTCGTCGCTCTGCTGCTCCAGCCAGGCGGCGAAGGTGACGCGGTCGTAGTCGCGGGCGAGCGGATGCGTCCACGGCGCCGCCGGATCCGTCTCGGCGACGAGGCGGTCGAGCACCTCGATCAGGCGGGAGATCTCGGACTCGGTGCGCTCGCTCCCCGGGAAGATGTCGCCGGTGAAGCGGCGAGCGGAGCCGTCGGCGCCGATGTAGACGCTCTCGCCCTCGCGGTAGCGGGAGTAGGTGCCGAGGCCGAGCTCGTCGAGGGTCTCGAGGAGCGCCGTCTGGTCCGGCGAGACCCACTGGCCGCCGAGCTCGAGGAGCTGCCCGTCGACCACGCGGGTCTCGAGCCGCCCGCCCACGCGCTCGCGCGCCTCGACGACGACGACGTCGAGGCCGTGCTGCTGCAGCCGGAGCGCCGCGGTGAGTCCGGTGGCACCGGCTCCGATCACGACGACGTCGTGCTCGCTGGGGGACATGACTTCTCTTTCCGTCGGTGATCGCGGGCGTGGACGCGCGAATACGGATGATCCTGTCACAGAAGCGGAGGAGAACGTCAGTGAGTGCGCCCGATGGAGGGTGGACTCGGAGCGCCCTCCACCGAACTACATAGGCGTGCTATATTGTTTCTCGTGCCCGATCCCAGTGCCCCCGTGCGTCTCGCCTCCGCCGCCACCGCCCTCACGCGGTTCGCGGGCCGGGCGAGCGGCGCGACCGGGCTCGGCGCGCAGTCCGGAGCCGTCTGGTCGACGCTCGCCGAGCTGCGCACCGCCTCCCCCTCCCGCCTCGGCGAGCTCGCCGAGCGGGTCCGCGTCACCCAGCCGACGATGACCGGCATCATCGCCCGGCTCGACGAGGCCGGCTGGATCCGCCGCGTCCACGACGCCGGCGACGGCCGCGCTTGGCTGATCGAGGGCACTCCCGCCGGCTTCGACGCCCTCGCCGAGCACCGGCTCCGCCTCGAGGCCGCCCTCGCCCCGCTGTTCGAGGACCTCGACGAGGACGACCGCCTCGCCCTCGAGCGCGCCGCGACCCTCGTCGAGGCCCGCGTCGCCCGCATCGCCGGCACCCCCGTCCCCTCCTCCCCCGAGAAAGGCTCCACGCCGTGACCACCTCCCCCCACTCGCCCGCCCAGGGCTCGATCCTGAAGCAGCCGCTGGCCGTCTGGGCCGTCGCCTTCGCCGCGGTGATCGCCTTCATGGGGATCGGCCTGGTCGACCCGATCCTCCCGGCCATCGCCGAGAGCCTGCAGGCGACTCCGACCGAGACCTCGCTGCTCTTCACGAGCTACCTCGTCATCACCGGCGTCGTGATGTTCTTCACCAGCTGGCTCTCCAGCCGCATCGGCGCCAAGAAGACCCTCATGATCGGCCTGGTGCTGATCGTGGTGTTCGCCGCGCTCGCCGGCACGGCGGGCAGCGTCGAGGGCGTCATCGGCTTCCGCGCGGGCTGGGGCTTCGGCAACGCGCTGTTCATCTCGACCGCGCTGTCGACCATCGTCGGCGCGGCGAGCGGAGGCTCCTCCGCGGCGATCGTGCTCTACGAGGCCGCGCTGGGCATCGGCATCGCCATCGGCCCGCTGCTCGGCGGGCTCCTCGGCAGCGTCTCGTGGCGCGGCCCGTTCTTCGGGACCGCCGTGCTGATGGCCGTCGGCTTCATCGCCATCGCGACGCTCCTGCGCGAGGACGGCCCGAAGCCCGCTCCGACTCCGATCTCGGCGCCCTTCGCGGCCCTCAAGGTCCCGGCCATCCGCACGCTGGCGGGCGCTGCCCTGTTCTACAACATCGGCTTCTTCGTGCTGCTCGCCTACACGCCCTACCCGCTCGGGCTGGACGAGATGGGCCTCGGCTTCACGTTCTTCGGCTGGGGCCTGGGCGTGGCGATCACCTCCGTGTTCGTCGCTCCGCTGCTCACCCGGCGCCTCCCGCGCACCGTCGTGCTGCGCTCGGTGCTGCTGCTGCTCGCGCTCGACCTGATCGCCGGCGGCCTCGTGATCTCGTCGCGCGTCGGCCTGATCGTCTGCATCATCGTCGGCGGCCTGCTGCTCGGAGTCGTCAACACGGTGCTCACCGAGTGCGTGATGGAGGCGACCGACCTGCCCCGCTCGGTCGCCTCGTCGGCCTACTCCGGCGTCCGCTTCCTCGGCGGCGCGATCGCCCCGCCCGCCGCCTCTGCCCTGGCCGCCGCGATCTCGCCGGCCTTCCCGATGTACGCCGCGGCCGGAGCCGTCGCCGTCGCCGCGCTGATCGTGCTGCTCGGACGCCGCACCCTGGCCCGCGCCGACGCCCACGAACCCGAGCCCGAGCTCGTCGAGGCGCAGGCGATCACGCTCGGCGAGTGACGCGCCCGGCGGGCTTCAGGGGCCCGCCGAGGCGTCACGAACGGTCGTCATCCGAGCGGGATGACGGCCGTTCGTGACGCCTGGACGCGGTCGAGCGGGAGGGGCGCAGGATCCGACCTGTGGAGAACCGGTTCACGAGGATCGGGAGGCGGGACAGTGGCCGGATGCACGATCCCTCGCCGCTTCCGATCGGACTCCGCGGCCGCGCCTTCACCGTCGCTGACGCTCGCGCGAGCGGACTGAGCCGCGGGCGGCTCCGCAGCTCCGACCTCCACCGGCCCTTCCACGGGGTCCGCACCGCCGACCCCGACCCCGACCTGCGCCTGCGCGCGCAGGCGCTCCTCGCACTGGTCGGTCCGCAGGCTCTCCTGAGCCACGTGACGGCGGCGCGGCTCTGGCCGCTCGACCTCCCGCCCGCCGCTGCGGACGAGCCGGTGCACGTCAGCGTCCGCCGGCCGGGACGCGCTCCCCGGCACCGGAACGTCGTCGGCCACGCCCTCGCCGATCCCGGCGTCCGCCGCGTCCTGCGCCGCGGACTGCCCCTCACCGATCCGGCCTCGCTCTTCTGCCATCTCTCCGCGCTCCTCGAGCCGGACGACCTCGTCGCGGTGGGCGACGCGCTGGTGCGCACGCCGGTCGTCGGCGATCCGGCCGATCGACGGCCCTAGGTGCCTCTGCCCGACCTGCGGGAGCGCGTGTCGGCCTTCCGCGGTCGGGGCTCGGTGCGACTCCGCGCCGCACTCGCTCTGGTGCGCGACGGGGCGGACTCGCGGCAGGAGTCGCGGTTCCGGCTCGCCTCGCTCCGGGCAGGGCTCCCGGAGCCGGTGCTGCAGGAGCCGCTGCTCGACTCCGACGGGGTCTTCGTCGGGCGGCCGGACGGCTGGTACCCCGCGGAGCGGGTCGCGTGGGAGTACGAGGGCGACGATCACCGCACCAGCAACCGGCGCTTCGCGCGCGACCTCGGCCGCTACGACGACCTCGCCTCGATCGGCGTCCGCGTCGTCCGCATCGTCGGCGCCGAGTTCGTCCCGCACCCCGAGCGCTCCGTCGAGCGCCTGCGACGAGCACTCGCCGAACGGTCCCCGCATCGACGACCGCCGAGGGGTCGCGAACGGTCGTCATCCGAGCGGGATGACGACCGTTCGTGACCCCTCACGGGAGGGCGCGCGCTCAGGAATCAGGGCGCGACCTCGAAGAGGCGCGGGCGCAGCGCGGACGTGCGCGGGTCGGCGGCGCAGGCGGCGAGCGCCGCCGCGAGGACGCCGCGGGCCGGGTGCGGCTCGCGGACGTACACGTCGACGCCGGCGGGCGTGAACGGCGTCCGGGCGAAACGGGTGAGGGCCCAGCCAGCCTCCTCGTCGGCGGCCACGAACGACCAGCGGCTGCGGGCGAGGACGGTCAGCGGCTCGACGCCGCGCCAGCGGAAGCCGGACGGATCGTGCGGGTCGGGGGTGTCGATCCCGACCACGTAGTGCGAGCGCGTGCGGCCGCGCCAGCTGACGACGTCGCCGATCCCGCCGGTCGGGAGCGGCGCGTACGTGATCGCCACCCCCGACCGCGAGCGCCAGAGCGGCAGCGAGGAGCCCCGGACGAACCAGGTGCCGCTCGCGAGCGCCCGGGCGTCGATCATCGGAGAGCGTGCTTGATGTTGGTGCGGGCCAGCGCGACGGCCTCGCCCGCTCCTCCGTTCATCACGATCTTCGAGACCGCCAGCGCGAAGCCCTTCACCTGCGCGCCCGTGATCGTGGGTGGGAGCGAGAGGGCGAGCGGATCCGTCACCACGTCGACGAGGACCGGGCCGCTGTCGGCGAGCGCCGAGCGGAGGGCCTCCTCCACGTCGCGCGGGTCCTCGACGCGGATGCCGCGGATGCCGATCGCCTCCGCCACCTTCGCGTAGTCGACCATCGGCACGTCGACGGCGAAGTCCGGGAAGCCGTCGACCAGCATCTCGACCTTGACCAGCCCGAGCGTGGAGTTGTTGAACACGACGATCGTCACGGGCAGCCGGTAGGCGGCGACCGTGACCAGCTCGCCCATCAGCATGGAGAGCCCGCCGTCGCCGCTCAGCGAGACGACCTGGCGACCGGGGTGCGAGAGCTGCGCGCCGACCGCCTGCGGCAGCGCGTTCGCCATCGACCCGTGCATGTACGAGCCGAGCAGGCGCCGCTTCCCGTTGGGGGTGATGTAGCGGGCCTGCCAGACGTTGCCCATGCCGGTGTCGGCGGTGACGATCGCGTCCTCGGAGAGCAGGCCGTCGAGCGTGGAGGCGACGAGCTCGGGGTGGATCGGGCTGCGCGTGCCGACCTCGGTGTACTTCCCGACGACTCCGGTGACCAGCTTCTCGTGCTTCTTCAGCGTCTTGTCGAGGAAGCGGTGGTCCTTCCGCTGCACGAGCGGGGTCAGCGCGGTGAGGGTCGCCGCCACGTCGCCGTGGACGGGGTGCGCGACGCTGACGCGGCGACCGAGCTTCGAGGCGTCGCTGTCGACCTGAGCGATCACCACCTTCGAGGCGTCGGGAAGGAACTGCTCGTAGGGGAAGTCGGTGCCGAGGAGGAGGAGCAGATCGGCGTCGTGCATGCCGGCGTGCGCCGCTCCGTAGCCGAGGAGGCCCGTCATGCCGACGTCGTAGGGGTTGTCGTACTGGATCCACTCCTTGCCGCGCAGGCTGTGCCCGACGGGCGCGCCCACCAGCTCGGCGAAGGCGACGACCTCGTCGTGCGCGTTCTGCACTCCGGCGCCCGCGAAGATCGCGACGGTCCGCGCCTGGTCGATCGCGGCCGCGAGGGCGCGGACGTCGGCGTCGGCGGGGACCAGGACGGGTGTCGACGGCAGCACGAACGCGGGGAAGCCGTCCACCGCTTCCAGCTCGGCGATGTCGCCGGGGAGGGTGACCACGGCGACTCCGCGGAGCGCCACCGCGCTGCGCATCGCGGCGTTGACGACCCGCGGGGCCTGGGCGGCGGTCGAGATCAGCTCGCGGTAGTTCGAGCACTCGACGAAGAGCCTGTCCGGGTGCGTCTCCTGGAAGTAGGACGAGCCGATCTCGTTGCTGGGGATGTGGCTCGCGATGGCGAGCACCGGGGCGGAGGAGCGGTGCGCGTCGTAGAGGCCGTTGATCAGGTGCAGGTTGCCGGGGCCGCAGCTGCCGGCGCAGACGGCGAGGCGCCCGGTGAGCTGCGCCTCCGCGCCGGCGGCGAAGGCGGCCGCCTCCTCGTTGCGCACGTGGATCCAGTCGATGCCTCCCTTCTCGGAGCCGCCGCTGCGGCGCACCGCGTCGACGATCGGATTCAGCGAGTCGCCGACGATCCCGTAGATGCGGGAGACGCCGGCGTCGATGAGCTGAGCGATGAGCTGGTCTGCGACCGTCTTCTGAGCCATGACCCCATTCGACCGGACGGGGCTGAGCGTCCGCTACTCCGGAAAGTGGAGATCCGGATCGAGTGCATCCCCCTCGGGACGGATGCCCTGCACCTCTAGCCTGGGAGTCGTCACAGGAACACCTCCGTACCGCTGATCCCGGGAGTCGCCATGAACCGCCGCAGAACCGCCCTCGCCCTGGCCGCCGGCGCGGCCCTCACCCTCGGCCTGACCGGCTGCTCGGGCCTGAACGGCCTGATGGGAGGCGAGACCCGCGACGACGAGACCGGGGAGATCACCGAGGGCGGGACGACCGACGTCTTCCAGCTGCGCGTGGGCGACTGCCTGAACGGCGAGCTCAGCGAGGAGGCGACCGAGGTCACCGACGTGCCGACCGTGCCCTGCACCGACCCGCACGTCTACGAGGTGTTCCAGAACCTGACGATGGCCGACGCCGACGAGTACCCGGGCGAGTCCGTCGCGACGGAGCAGGCCGAGACCGACTGCGTCACGGCGTTCGAGTCGTTCACCGGGATCGGCTACCAGGACTCGGCGTACGACTTCAGCTACTACTACCCGACCGCCGAGAGCTGGGGCACGGGCGACCGCACGATCAACTGCATGATCACCGACCCGAACGGGCCGAGCACGGGCACGCTGGCGGGCGTCGCGGCCTGATCGCGATCCCCGCGCGCGGTGGTGCCGGTCCCGCCGAGCGCTCCGCGCGCGGCCCGGGTCAGTCGCGGTCGCGCGCGGGGAACAGGCGCAGGAGCAGGCCGGAGCCGATCCAGACCACGGCGATCCCCGAGACGAGCCAGGAGGCTCCGAGGCCGGACGCCGCTCCCGCCAGCACGGCGCCGACGGCCGCGGCGGCGGAGCGCAGCCCCGCGCCGATCGTGAACACCTGCGAGCGGACGGCGGCGGGGCTCTCCTCGTCGCGCAGCAGCAGCATCGCCGCGTTCGAGGGGGCCGTGAAGACGCCCGCGACCGCGAAGGCGGCGATCGCCACGACGACGCCCAGGTCGGGGACGGCGACCAGGAGGACGGCGCCGGTCGCGATGTAGGCGGCGCCCATGGTCCACGCCGGCGGACGGCGGGTCCAGCGGCGGGCCGCCACGGCGAGGGCGCCCAGCAGGCCGCCCACGGCGAAGGCGGTCAGGATCCACGCGGCGGCGTCGGTGCTGCCCAGCCGCTCCACCGAGAGGCTGATCGCCGCGACTCCCGCCGCTCCGCCCGCGACCTGGCTGAGGGTGCCCGCCGAGGTGACCACCGCGATCGGACGGTGCCGCACGAGGTGGGTGACGCCCGCGACGATCGTCCGCAGCACGCCGACGGTCGGCGCCGGACGGGCCTCCATGGCGAGGCCGAGCGACCCGACAACGCCGATGAGGGCGAGGACCGCCATGGCGAGCATCGCGGTCCGCGCTCCCCCGACTCCGACCGCGAGGCCCACGATGGCCGGCCCGCTGATCGAGGCGACCGTGTACGAGAGCGAGTCCTGCGCGTAGGCGCGGCGCGGCTCCGGGATGGCGCTCGTGACGAAGCTCGACATGCCGCCCATGTAGACGGGCGTCGCGAGCCCCGCGAGGAGCAGCAGCACCACGATGAGCGGCGTGGGCACCTCGCCGAGGAAGGCGGCGACCGCGAAGGCGACGGCGGTCGTGAGCGCGGCGCCGACCAGGAGCCGGCGGGGGCGGCGGATCCGGTCGAGCACCGTGCCGACGAGCGGTGCGGCGATCACGGCGGGGAAGAGCGCCGCTCCGGTCAGGGCGCCGCCGAGCGCGACGTCGCCGAGACGCTCGACGGCGAGGACGGGGAGGGCGACGACCATGCCGGCGCTGGCCAGGCGGAGGGGGATCGACGCGGCCTGGTAGCTGACCGCGCTCATGCGGGACCGGGGATCGACATCACCTCCGATGGTGCCACGGCTGCGGAACCGGGTCGGCCGGGGAGGCAGGCCACCGGCCTCTGAGCGGCCTGCGGCGGCGCGCCCTAGGCGATCGGCGTCCGCGCCGCGAGCTCGGCCGCCGCCGCGACGCCCAGGCGCCAGGGCGCGCCGTGGCCGGGCAGGAGTGTCCGCGCCCCGGTCCCGGCGAGGACCCGCAGCGAGTCGAGGGACTGCGCCGTGTCGGCGGTCGCGGCGCGCGCGACCAGGTGCGGGCCGGTGCGCGCGGAGTAGGGGTCGAGCGTGACCAGGGCGTCTCCGCCGATCACCGCGTCGCGCTCGGGCAGGTGCAGCGAGACGTGCCCGTCGGTGTGCCCCGGAGTCGCGAGCACGCGGGGCGATCCTGGCACGTCGAGCACCGCTCCGGCGGTCAGCGGCAGGGTCCCGTGCACGGGCGGCACCGCGAGCACGCCCGCACGGGCCATCGCTCCGAGCACCGGGATCGCGGAGGGGTGCAGCAGCGGGTACACGAACGGCGTGCGCTGGCGGCGGTAGGAGTAGGGCTGCGCGGCGAGCGGCTGGTCGGCCGCGTGCAGGTGCACGGGGACGCCCCGCCGGACGAGGCTGCGGGCGACGCCGAGGTGGTCGAAGTGCGCGTGGGTCAGCACGAGGGCGTCGATGTCGCCGAACGAGCGGCCGAGCACCTCCAGCGCGCGGACCAGGTGCGGCCACGTCCTCGGGAGACCGGCGTCGACGACGGTCAGCCGGCCGGCCTCCTCGATCAGGTAGAGGTTCGTCCAGGCGTGCTCGAGCCGGTGCACCCCGGGTGCGACGTCCCGGTGCAGGCTCGCGCCGCCCCCTCGCCGCTGCTGCCGGCCCTGCTGCTCGCGTTGCTGCTGCTGCTCGCGCTGCTGCTGCTCCATCGTGCTCCCGCCCCTCCGGGCCCGCGCCCGATCGCGACGACGCTACGAGCGTCTGCGACGGATCGGACAGGGCGTTGACGGCGGGGGTCCGCGTCGTGCAGGGCTCAGCGGCGCCGCCCGCGGAGGGCGAGCTGCACCGCGGCGAGCAGGAGGAGGACCGCGAAGAGGATCCCGGACACGCGCGCCGGCAGGAGGAAGGAGAGCGCGACTCCGGCGAAGGAGAACGCCGTGGCGGTGAGCCCGACCACGAGGCCTGCGCGCACGTCGAGCAGGCCGCGCCGGGCGTTCGCGATCGAGCCGGTGACCGCCGTGGGGATCATCGCGGCGAGTGAGGTGCCCTTGGCCAGGAGGTCCGCGAGCCCGAAGGCGCCGACCAGGACCGGCACGGCGATCGCTCCGCCGCCGATGCCGAAGAGGCCGGAAGCGACGCCCATCCCGATGCCGAGCCCCGCGAATCCGGGCCACACGCCCCAGCCCTCGGCGACGTCGCCGGTGTCGTTCGAGCCGAACACGGCCATCCGCACCGCCGCGGCCACGAGCAGCGCCACGAACATCCAGCGCAGCACCCCCAGAGGCAGCCGCGCGAGCAGCCAGGATCCGGCCACCGCCCCGAGCATCGCCGCAGCCGCGATCACCGCCGCCGGGACCCAGGCGACCTGACCGGCGAGGGCGTAGCCGAACGCTCCGGCGACCGAGGTCGGAGCGATCGCGAGCAGCGAGGTGGCGGAGGCGCGGCGCTGGTCCATCCCGGCCCACGCGATCAGCATCGGCACCATCACGATCCCGCCGCCGACGCCGAACGCGCCCGACAGGGTCCCGCCGACCGCGCCGATCAGGGCCAGGACGAGCAGGGCGCGCGGGCGCATGCGCGCGGCCGTCCGATCGGGGAGGGGCGCCTGCGGGGCGGTCGCGTCGGTCACGGCTCCATGCCACCACAGCACCGGGCCGAGGGCGAATCGACGGGCGTCGACCGCGTTCCTGAGAGGACCGGCCCGGCCCGGCCCGCCTCTCTGGCAGTTGCCTGGGCGGGCCGGATCCGACCGTGACGTTCGGCGTCGACGGAGCGTCCTACCTGCATACCCCGCCTGATCGAGCGATCGGGCCCCGAGCGAAAGAGGAGACCATGGCCGAGACCACCGCGACCACCACCCGTCAGACCAGCACCGGATCCGGACGCACCGTGATCGAGGACGGCGTCATCGCCAAGGTCGCCGGCATCGCCGCGCGCGAGGTCCCGGGCGTCCACGCCCTCGGCGGAGGAGCGGCCCGAGCGATCGGCGCCATCCGCAGTGCGATCGGCAACGACGACCGCGGCCAGGGCGTCAAGGTCGAGGTCGGCGAACGCCAGGTCGCCGCCGACATCACCATCGTCGCCGAGTACCCCGCGCCGCTGCAGAAGGTCGCCGAGGACGTGCGCTCCGCCGTCGCCGACGCCATCCAGCACATCGCCGGCATGGAGGTCGCCGAGATCAACGTGACCGTCCAGGACGTCCACATCCCCGAGGACGACACCCAGGAGACCGACCCGCGCGTCGTCTGACCCGAACAGGAGCGATGACATGGACAAGTCCTGCGTCCGCCCCCTCGACCTGGACGACGCCGTCGCCCTCGTCGGCATCCTCGCCGCCCTCCAGGCCCTCCTCGACAGCGGCGGCCTCCCCGCTGAGGAGGTCGAGGCCCTGCGCCACGGCCTCGAGCAGGGCGGCGCCCTCCTCCCCGGAAGCGACGAGAACGAGATCGCGACGGCTCTGGGTGGGCTGAACGCCCGCCTGCGTGGGACCATCGGGTGATCGCGCCGCGCTCGACGTTCCCGTAGCCTTCATCCGCGCTCGTGTCGACCCCGGAGACGCGCTCCCCCGCCCGCGGGTAGCGTCCGGTCCGGTCCCGCACTCCCACGGGGTCGCTGAACCCCGAGAGCCGGAGGAGATCCGATCGTGAACGGTGACCACTTCGTCCTCTCGACCGCGACGCCGTGGGACGACCGCACCGAGATCATCGGCGTGTACGCCTCCGAGGCGTGGGCCCGCGAGGCCGCGGCCGCATGGCTCGGCTCCCCGGACCGCGAGGCGTTCCCCCGGTGCGTCATCGAGGGCTGGAGCGGCGCGCACCTCCTCGGCCGCGAGGTCGTCGAGGCCCTCGGCTTCGACGACGAGGGCGGCGACGAGTCGCTGGGCGGCCCCCGCAGCCTCTGACCCGGCGGCCTAGCCGCCCCAGTGCGACGGGCGCTCGAAGTGCGACGGCAGCGTGGTCGCCGCATCCCCTCGGGCGCTGTTCACCTGCGCCTGGGTGAGGTAGACCGCCTCGGCGAGCCGCGCACCGGACACGTCCGCATCGCGAAGGTCCACCCCGAGCAGGTCGCACCGCTGCAGATCCGCACCCCGCAGATCCGCGGCGAGGAGGAGCGCGCCCCGCAGATCCGCCCCCCGCAGGTCCGCGTTCCGGAGCGATGCACCCGCCAGATCGGCACCCGGAGCGAGCCGACGGCCCCTCGACCGGCGGGCAGCCGGCGCCGCTCCTGCGCGAGCGGCCGCGCTCGCCGCGATCAGGAGCGGCCGGGACGCTCCGTACTCCGCGTCGACGTCGACCGCGACCACCTGCTCCGGCTCGCCGAGGGTGTGCGCGTGCACCGCGTCGAACCGCTCGCGCAGCTCATCGAGGAGCGGCGCGCCGACGCCGGGCAGCGCCAGAGCGGAGTCGAGGTACCAGAGCAGCTCGTGCAGGCGGCGCATCAGCGGGAACACCGCGAACATCCGCTCGCGCACGGCCGGGTCGGACCGCCAGGAGACGCCGCCGAACGTCTGCTGCGAGACCTTCTGACCGGCGCCGAAGCAGTCGAAGACGGTGCAGCCGACGAAGCCCTGCGGCCGGAGCCGGCGGTGGATCGTGCACGCGTCCTCGCCGTCGAGGTTGACGCACGGGTCCCCGGCGCGCTTGTCGAACGGGAAGTCGGCGGAGCGGGCGAAGGCGAGGGCGACGCAGCACAGGCCGAAGCAGTTCGCGCAGTCGGCGCCGAGGTCCTCCCGGCGGCCGAGCTCGACCCTGGTGCGTGACGTCATCCGTCCGAGCCTACGCGCGGCGGCGCCTCCGGATCAGTGCGCGAGCGCGAGCACGCCGACGACCAGAACGCCGAGGCCCACGATCCCGAGCAGCGAGACGAGGCTCTCCTTCCAGGAGAGGCCCGCGCGAACGACGGCGATGAGGGCGATCCCCGCGAGCGTGGCGACGTAGACGCCCGCGCCGATCCGCAGCGCGACCGTCGCGTCGATCCAGCCCAGCGCCGCGGCACCGAGCGCGAGGACCGGGAGCGACGCCGAGGCGAGCGCCCCGCCCGCGATCCGCAGCATCGTGCCCGACTCCGCTCGCGAGGGCGTCGCCGCGTGCACGACCTGGTGCGCGATCACCTCGGCGACGAAGCCCGCGGCCGAGATCCCGATGATCGAGATCACGAGGCTCTGGAGGGCGTGGACCGCGTCGGGGTGGTCGCCGACGAGGTAGATCATCACCACGGCCAGGCCCGTGAAGGTCGCGTAGACGCGCTCCTTGAGGGCGCGGGCGATCTCGTCGAGGGGGCGGCGGGTCCGCTCCGCCCACCGGCCGGCGCGGCCCGGGCGCAGGCGCACGGGCGTCATCCGGTCGGCGGGTGCGGTGCGGCCCTCGTCGGCCGCTCCGTCAGTAGGAGGCGGAGTCGACACGTGCCGCGGAGGAGTCGCCCGAGTGCCGCGCGGCGAGGTCGCCGAGGATGGTCGCGGAGCCGCTGGTGCCGAAGCGGGTGACGCCGAGGCCGCGGTAGGCGAGGAGCGTGTCGAGGTCGCGGACGCCGCCGGACGCCTTCACCTGGACAGCCTCCGAGACGGCGCCGCGCATGAGGCGGAGGTCGTGCTCGTTCGCGCCTCCGCCCGCGAAGCCGGTGGCGGTCTTCACGAAGTCCGCGCCGGCGCGCTCGGCGGCCCGGCTGCCCTCGACGACCTGCTCGTCGTCGAGGAGGCTCGTCTCGAGGATGACCTTGACGACGTGGCCCTCGGCGGCCTCGACCACGGCGCGGACGTCGTCCTCGACGTCCTGGAGCAGGCCGCTCCGGAGGCGGCCGATGTTGACGACCATGTCGAGCTCGGACGCGCCGTCGGCGAGCGCCTGACGCGACTCCGCGACCTTCGCCGCGGTCGAGGTGGTGCCGTGGGGGAAGCCGATGACCGTGCCGACCAGGACGCCGGAGCCCTCGAGCCGAGCGACCGAGTGGGCGATGTCGGAGGGGCGGACGCAGACGCTGAACACGCCGGACGCTCGCGCCTCGTCGAGCTGGGCGTCGACGTCGGCGCGGGTGAGCTCGGGCTTCAGGATCGCGTGGTCGATGAGCGCCGCGATCTCGGCGACGGTGGGCAGGCTGGAGTCGGTCATCCGCATATTTTACGTCCGTCGGCGGGACGACGAAGGCCCGCGATCCGATGGATCACGGGCCTTCGATCGTTCACGCCGCTAGCGGCGCTCGGTCACCAGCTGGACTTGGTGATGCCGGGCAGCTCGCCGCGGTGCGCCATGTCACGGAAGCGGACACGCGAGATGCCGAACTTCGTGAGGTTGCCGCGGGGGCGGCCGTCGACGGCGTCGCGCGAGCGGACGCGGACGGGCGAGGCGTTGCGGGGGAGCTTCTGGAGGCCGACGCGGGCGGCCTCACGGGTCTCGTCGGTCCCGGCCGGGTCGACCAGGGCCTTCTTCAGCTCGAGGCGCTTGGCGGCGTAGCGGTCGACGATCACCTTGCGCTGCTCGTTGCGGGCGATCTTGCTCTTCTTGGCCATACTTAGCGCTCCTCGCGGAAGTCGACGTGCTTGCGCACTACGGGGTCGTACTTCTTGAGCACGAGACGGTCGGGGTCGTTGCGGCGGTTCTTCTTGGTCACGTAGGTGTAACCGGTGCCGGCCGTCGAACGGAGCTTGATGATCGGACGGACGTCCTGCTGCTTGGCCATTAGATCTTCACCCCGCGAGCGAGAACATCCTTGACGACGGACTCGATGCCACGGGCGTCGATGACCTTGATGCCCTTGGCCGAGAGGGTCAGGGTGACGTTACGGCGAAGCGACGGCACGTAGTACGTCTTCTTCTGCACGTTCGGGTCGAAGCGGCGCTTGGTGCGCCGGTGCGAGTGCGAGATGGCGTGCCCGAAGCCGGGGACGGCTCCGGTCACCTGGCAGACTGCTGCCATGGTTTCCTCCATGTGTGGTTACCGTGGATCACGCGCGGCACGAAGCCCCGCCCGACCCACCCAAGGTCACTTGTCGGCGCACCGCCCGCCTGTCCGGCCGGAGCCGGAGCTCCTGCCCGGTGGGCAGCACGCAAGCGCGTGCAGATGCACGCAACCTCGCTAGGCTACGCGACCCGGGCGGCGGCCGCAACAGGGTGGGGACACTCCCCCGACAGGGTGGAGACACTGCCCGGACGTGCACGGGGACTTCCTGGGAGGTTCCGGCAGAAGTGGCCTCCCGTACCCCCCGAGCAGGGCGTTCGTGTATCTTGCGCCTTCCTCGCGGGTCGACGACCGCCCTACTCTGAGCCGACCGCGGGCGCCCGCTCCCGGCAGCAGCCGGGAGTAGCAGCACATGCGCCAGTCCTTCCTCCGTTCCCTCGTCGCCGCGGCCGTGCTCGTGGCGGGTGCCGGCCTCAGCGTCGTGGCCGCGCCGACCGCGTCGGCGGCGCCGGTCTTCAGCACCGCGTGCTTCACCTCCCCGAAGGTCTCGACGGTGTCGCAGTACACCGTTCCCGCGACCGGGGTCTCGACGGTCCGCGCCGTCCTCAGCGGACAGAACGGTGGGAAGGGTGCGAGCGGCCTCGGAACGGGCAACGCCGGCGGACGCGGCTCCAGCCTCGTCGTCGAGGTGCCCGTCACGCCCGGGCAGGTGCTGGAGATCGGGCGCCTCGCCGGCGCCCCGGCCGGAGCGGCAGGCGCCGCGCGCTACGTGAACGGCGGCGTCTACGCGGGCGACTCCGGCGGCGCGGGCGGCGACGCCCAGTACCTCAGCACGGCCGGCTCGGACGGCTGTCAGCACGCCCTCGCCGTGGCGGCGGGCGGCGGAGGCGGCGGCGGGCGGTCCTCGGTCGGCGGCGACGCCGACGCCGGCAGCGGCGCGAGGGGCGGCGGGAACGGCGGCAGGAACAACGCGGCCGACGGCGGCGGCGGCGGCGCGGCCGGGCAGAGCTCGGGCGGCTCGCCCGGCGCCCGCGGCTACAGCACGTTCGGCGAGTGCGCCGACGGCAACAACGGCCAGTGGGGCGTGTTCCTCAACGACGGCAAGGGCGCCGACGCCGGCGCCTCCCGCGGCGGCGGCGGCAACTGCTCGTTCCCCGGCCACAGCGGCGGCGGCGGCGGGGCCGGCTGGTGGTACGGCGGCGGCGGCGGATCGCCCTACGTGTTCGGCAGCATGAACGACACCCTCGGCGTCATGAACGACCCCGGCGCCGGCGGCGGCGGCTCGAGCTACGTGCACCCGAGCGTGACGAGGATCTCGCAGACGGCCGGCCCGACGGCGGCCGACCCCGTGGTCGCTCCGGTGTACGACACCGCCGTGACCGTGACGCGCACCCCCGACTTCTCGATGCTCGGGCAGGAGGTCACCGTCACCGCGAAGGTGACCATCCCGAGCCTGGGCCGGCCGGTGGCCGCCGGCGGCACCGTCGAGATCCTCACCGGTGCAGGCACCAGCAGGGTGACCCTCGACGCGGACGGCGTCGGCGTTCTGACCACGAGGGACATCCCGCAGGGCTGGAACGAGATCCGCGCGCACTACCCCGACACCATCACCCCCGCCGAGGCGGGACGAGGGAGCTGGTCGGCGCTCCCCGCTCTGCGCCACGAGGTGCGCGCGTGCGCCGCGGCACCCGTCATCACCCGGCAGCCCTCGGACATCGCGGGCGTCACCAACCAGATCTACACGCTGACGATGGGCGTGAGCGTCTCGGCCGTCTACGGCGGCATCCCCGCCGTGTCGTGGGAGAGGTCCACCGACGGCGGCGCCACGTGGAAGCCCGCCCTCGGCCGGGCGGGCGCCCGGGAGGACGGGACCGCGTTCCTCGAGGCCGGCCCCGATCCCACCGGCTCCTACCGCTACCGGGCGACCCTGACCACCTGCGGGGGCAGCGTCCGCAGCGAGCCGGCCACCGTGGCGGTGGGCGGCGTGCGCTTCGACCTGTCGACGCTCCCGCAGAAGGCGTACGGCGACTCCTTCGACGCGAGCCCCTACGCGCAGGCCGTCGATGTGCCCGGCCGCTCGATCGTCCTGAGCAGCAGGACCGCCGAGACCTGCTCCGTCAGCGGCATGAGGGTGACCGTGCTCCACGCCGGCGTCTGCACGCTCGCGGCGAGGCTCGACGCGCTCGCTCCTCTGGGCTGGGCGGGCGAGCCCCTGCAGAGCTTCACGGCGAAGCCGAAGGCGCTCACGGTCACCGCTCCGACGGTCGACTACCCGCGAGGCGCGCCGTCCCCCGACCTGCGCTGCACGGCCGCCTTCGTCGGCTCCGACACCTTCGGCGCCCCGCTCACGGCCGGCGTCTACCGGCCGATCGTCACGGCGGACGACGTCATCTACCGCTTGATCCCGAACTGGCCCACCTCCACCTTCACCACCTTCACCACGCGGTGCAGCGGCGCGAAGGTCAGCAGCGACTACACGATCGCGGGGTACAAGGACGGCGCGCTGCGCATCGTCGCGGCTGTCCCGATGGTGACCGCCTCCTCGCCCTCGTCGACCTACGGATCCACTCCCCCCGCGATCACCGCCTCCGTGACCGGCTCCCCCTCGGGGACCGTCTCCTGCGGCGCCTTCGCGGCGTCCGACACCGGATTCAGGACGCCGCTGGCGCTCTCCGCGACGACCCCCGTCGGCCGCTACCCCACGCGCTGCTCCGGCCTGACGAACCCCTCGGGACAGCTGATCACCATCGACGGCGCGCTCACGATCTCGCCGGCGCCCCTCACGGTGACCGCGTCGAGCCCCGGGACGCAGTCGCACGGCACCGCGACCGCCCCGACGGTCACCTGCACGGCCGACGGCTTCGCAGGAACCGACCGGTTCGTCACCGAGCCGACCGGCGCCTACTACACGGCGGACGGCACCGGGAAGGTGACGATCGGAGCGCGCACGCCCGTCGGCGACTACGTCACGCGGTGCGACGGAGGCGACGCGGGGCCGAACTACACCCTCCGGTCGATCCCCGGCACCTTCGCGCTGGCCGACCGCTCGGCCCCCGTCGTGACCGTGCCCGCCGCCGTCACGGCCGAGCCGGCCGACGTCTCCGGCGCCGTCGTCACCTTCGCGTCCTCCGCGCAGGACGCGGTCGACGGAGCCGTGGGCTCGACCTGCACGCCCGCCTCGGGGAGCGTCTTCCCGATCGGGGACACGACGGTCGACTGCACCGCGGACGACGAGGCCGGCAACACCGGCACGTCCTCGTTCCGGATCACGGTCCGGAAGTTCTCGCAGACGGTCGCCTTCACCTCCTCGCGGCCGACCGCGCCGACGGCGCTGGGCACCTTCACTCCGACGGCCACCGGCGGCGGCTCCGGGAGCCCGGTCTCGATCGGAGCGACCGGATCCTGCGCGATCGCCGACGGCGTCGTGACCTTCACCCGGAGCGGCACCTGCACCGTGACCGCGGACCAGGCCGGCGACGACCACTACACCGCGGGGCGCGCCTCCTTCGATCTCGAGGTCGCGAAGGCGTCGCAGACGCTGACGGTCGCGGTGCCGAGGACCGGCGTCCTGGAGTCGACCGGCGTCGCCACGGCGACCTCGAGCTCGGGACTGCCGGTGCTCGTCAGGACCTTCTTCGGCTGCACCGTCGCCCCCGACGCGACGGGTGCGCAGATCCTGACCTACACCGAGCCCTCGACCTGCGGCGTGCAGTTCGACCAGCCGGGCGACGACGTGTACGCGGCCGCCGACGGCCTGGTGCGCTTCGTCCCGATCTCGCGGATCCCCCAGACCGTCGTCGTCACCTCGACTCCGCCCGACCGGGTGTTCACCGACGACCGGTACACGGTCGAGGCGACCGGCGGCGGCTCGGGCAACCCGCTCGTGATCGCGGTGATCGAGAACGGCAACTGCACCATCGCGGACGACGTGGTGACGTTCTTCGGCGACGGCACCTGCACGGTGACGATCGACCAGGCCGCGGACGATCGGCACGACGCCGCTCCGCAGGTCCGGCAGGTCATCACGGTCGGGACTCCCGAGGGGAACCTCTCCTTCGGGAGCACCGCGCCCCCGCACGCGATGTCGCTCGAGACGTACCGGCCGACGATCGTGCCCGGCCCGTCGAAGGGCGTGCCGGTGCTCTCCGCGAGCCGCGACTGCTCGATCCTCCCGGACGGCGTGACCGTGCGGAACGACGGGGCCGGGCTCTGCGTGCTGTCCCTCGACCAGCCCGGAGACGGCTACTGGCCCGCGCGGCACGCCGAGCAGGAGTACTCGATCTACTTCCTCCCGCAGACGGTCCGGATCACGAGCGCGCCTCCGGTCGGCGCCGTCCTCGGAGACACCTACCGCCCGGTGATCGAGGGCGGCGCCTCGGGCATCGCTCCGTTCCTCCTCACCACCGCGTCGTGCTCGGCGAAGGACGGCGTGGTCACCTTCACCACGAAGGGTGTCTGCGGCGTCTTCGCCTACCAGAACGGCAACCGGCAGTACGACAGTGCCCGGCCCGCCGTGCAGGAGGTGGAGGTCGGCTACGCGCCCGGCTCCGTGGCGTTCACGACCGCCGTCCCGACCGACGCGAAGGTGGGCGGATCCTTCACTCCCGCCTTCACGCGCGGACCGTCCTCCGGCCCCTCGGTGCTCAGCGTCTCGGGCGCCTGCTCCGACGGCGAGAACGGCGCCGTCCGGTTCGACTCCGCGGGCACCTGCACGCTGACGGCGATCCACTACCGCGACGCCACCTACGGCACCGCGCGGGCGGTCCAGACCTTCGAGATCACCGCGATCGCGCAGACCGTCGCCTTCACCTCGACCGCGCCGTCGACGGCCACGTCCGGCGACACGCTCACTCCGACCGCGACGGGCGGCGCCTCCGGGCTCCCCGTGACGATCGGAGCGACCGGCGCCTGCACGCTCGCCGACGGCGTCGTCACCTTCGCCGGCAGCGGCACCTGCACCGTCACGGCGGACCAGGCGGGCGACGGGCGCTACGCGGCGGCGGCGCAGGCCTCGCAGACCGTCGCGGTCTCGCAGCTCGCGGGCACCGTCGCGTTCGGCGGCGATGCTCCGGCCGAGGCCCGGGTCGGGGGCTCCTCGACGGCCGCGGTCGTCGCCGGCCCCTCCAGTGCTCCCCCGGTGCTGACGGCCTCCGGCGCCTGCTCCGTCGGGCCCTTCCGACTGGTCTCCTACGACTCCGCCGGCACCTGCACGCTGACGCTGGACCAGGCGGGCGACTCCCGCCACAGCGCAGCGCCGACGGCGGTGCGCAGCTTCGAGATCACCCGGACCGCGCAGACCGTGGCCTTCACCTCGCAGGCGCCGGACTCGGCGCTCGCAGGTGGCACCTACCGTCCGACCGCGACCGGAGGAGCCTCCGGGCGGCCCGTGGTGCTCGGAGCCTCCGGGTCCTGCACGCTCACCAACGGGGTCGTCGCCTTCACCGGATCGGGCACCTGCACGGTGACCGCCGACCAGACGGGCGACGCCCGGTACGACGCGGCGGAGCGGGCCTCGCAGGTGATCGCGGTCGGACTGCTCGCGGGCACCGTCTCCTTCGGCGGCACCGCGCCGACCGGCGCGACGGTCGGCGGGACGACCACCCCGCGGATCATCGCCGGGCCCTCCACGGCGCGTCCGGTGCTGACCGCCTCCGGAGCATGCTCGGCGGCCGCGGGAGTCGTGTCCTACGACTCCGTCGGCACCTGCACGCTGACGCTCGACCAGGCGGGCGACTCGCGGTACGGCGCCGCTCCGCAGGCCGTCCGCACCTTCGCGATCGGCGCCCTCGGCCAGACGCTGGCGTTCGCCTCGCCGGTCCCCGACGCGGCGGTCGCGGGGGGCTCCTACACGCCCGTCGTGACGGCCGGCGCGTCGAGCGCCCCCGTGGTGCTCGACGCGGCCGGGTCCTGCACGATCGCGGGCGGGGTCGTGTCCTTCACCCGCTCCGGCACCTGCACGGTGACCGCGGACCAGGCCGGGGACGAGCGCCACTCGGCGGCTCCGCGGATCTCGCAGTCGGTGGAGGTCGGCGCGGCAGCGGGAGCGGTGACGTTCCGCGACGCCGCTCCGACGGACGCCCGGATCGGCGGCTCCTGGACCCCGTCGATCGTCCGCGGCCCGTCGAGCGCCGACCCGGTGCTCGACGCCTCCGACTCCTGCTCGCTGGGAGAGGACGGCACGGTGTCCTACGACTCCGTCGGCACCTGCACGCTGACGCTGGACCAGGCCGGCGACGACGCTCACGCGCCCGCGGAGCAGGTCGTCCGGACGTTCCCGATCGGCAAGGCGCTGCAGACGGTCGCCTTCACCTCCGCGGCTCCGAGCACGGCGACCGCGGGCGGCCGCTACACGCCGACCGCGGCGGGCGGCTCCTCCGGTCTGCCGGTCACGATCGGCGCCACGGGCGCGTGCTCGCTCGCGAGCGGCGTCGTGACCTTCAGCGGATCCGGCACCTGCACCGTCACCGCGGATCAGGCCGGCGACGCCTCGCACGACGCGGCTCCCCGGGCGACCCAGTCGATCGCGGTCGCCGCGGTCGTCCCGCAGAAGAAGAAGGCGCAGAAGGTCGCCTTCTCGACCGCGATGCCGTCCTCGCCCGAGAAGGGGATCGCCTACCCGGTCGCGGCCACCGCCTCCTCCGGTCTGCCCGTGAAGCTGTACGCGAGCGGCAGCTGCACGCTGACCGCCACCGGCGCGGGCACGGCGACGGTGCGGCTGACGGGCGCGGCGAGCTGCACCGTCCGGGCCACGCAGGCGGGCGACTCGGCGTGGCTCGCCGCGACCTCGGTGACGCAGTCGCTGCAGGTGAAGTCCTCCACCCGCGCCGACCTCACGCTGACGCTGGCGCCGGCGCCGGGACTGGCGGCGACGGCCCCGCTCTCGGGCACGATCACCGTCCGGAACACCGGCACCCGGGACGCGGCGACGACGACCACCCGGGTCGTCGTCAGCGGAACGGTGGCGAGTGCGCCCGGCGCCGTGCAGACGAAGGGCTCGGCCGCGGGCACGACGGTCCTCACCTGGACCGCGCCGAGCGTCTCGGCCGGGCGGAGCACCACCTACTCGGTGACGCTCGTCGACCGGCCGGCCGCCACGACGATCGACGCCAGGGTGTCGACCGCCGCCGCCGATCCCACGCCGGCGAACAACGCGGTCAGGCGCACCTTCCGGTAGAGGCTGCGGGGAGGGAGGGGTGTCGCGCCGCGTTGCCCGCTCCCTCCCCGACCGCTACGGTCGCGGGGACGCTCCGGGGGACGGGGCTCGCGAGGGGGGCCCGTGGACCGGTTGAGGCGACGCGCGCTGCTGCTGGGGATCGCCTCCTCGGCGGTCGCGCTGACGGGGTGCACGCCCGCCCGGCCCGCTCCCGCGGCGCTCCCGCCGAGCACGGCGCCGGCGGCGGTGCTGCCGTCCGCCGCGCCGACGGCCGTCCCGACCCCTCCCCGCCCCGTGCCGACCATGACCGCCGCGGCGGCTCCGGTGCGGCGGAAGGCGCCGCTGCCCTCCGGCACGATCTCGGAGCTGCCCGGCGAGGGGAGCACGCTCGCCTGGACCGTCGACGACGGCGCGGACTCCGACGTGGTCGCCGCCTACGCGCAGTTCGCCCGCGACACCGGCACCCGGCTGACCTTCTTCCTCAACGGGAAGTACGACTCGTGGACCGTGAACGCGCCGCTGCTGGCTCCGCTCGTCGCCTCGGGGCAGGTGCAGCTCGCGAACCACACCTGGTCGCACGCCGACCTGACGAGCCTCTCGAGCGACGGCGTGCAGGAGGAGCTGGGCCGCAACGGCGACTTCATCCGCTCGACCTACGGGGTGGAGGCGGCGCCCTTCTACCGGCCGCCGTTCGGCTACACGGACGAGCGGAGCCGGGCCGCCGCGTCGGCGATCGGCTACACGGCGACGGTGCTCTGGTACGGCTCGCTCTCGGACTCCGGGCGGATCACGCCGGAGCAGGTGGTCGGCTTCGCGGACCAGTGGTTCCTGCCGCAGCACATCGTGATCGGGCACGCGAACTTCGATCCTGTGACGCAGGTCTACGCGCGGCTCGTCGACATCCTCCGCGAGCGCTCGCTCGAGACGGTGACCCTCCGCGACGTGTTCGCGGTCTGAGCGCCTCCCCGGCGGCGCAGGTCAGCGCGCGGGTCAGCGGAGCGCGGCGCGCGCGGCGGCGGAGACGGCCGCGGCGACCGCGTCGAGGGCGGGCGTGTGCAGGGCCCACTGCTGCCAGTAGAGGGGGACGTCGACGGGGTCGCCGCCCAGCTCGACCAGGCCGTCGCCGCCGACCGGGGCCTGCAGCTCGGGCAGCATCCCCCACCCCATGCCCAGGCGCACGGCCCGCTCGAAGTCGGTCGATCCGGGGACGCGGTGCTGCGGCGGTCTGCCGTCGACGCCGGCGGCCCGGAGGAAGTCGTCCTGCAGGCGGTCCTTCTCGTCGAAGACGACCAGCGGAGCGCTCGCGAGGCCGGCCACGCCGCCGTCAGGGAACCAGCGCTCGGCGAACGCAGGCGAGGCCATGGCGCGGTACCGCATCACTCCGAGGGGCGCGACGGTGCAGCCGAGCACCGCCTCCGACTCTCCGGTGACGGCCGCCAGCACGGTGCCGTCGCGGAGGAACGCGGTGGTGTGCGCCTGGTCCTCGCGATGCAGCTCCACCACGACGTCGGGGACGGAGGCGAGCGCGGGCAGCACCCAGGTGGCCAGGGAGTCGGCGTTGACGGCGAGCGGGAGGACGACGGGGCCCGCCCCCTCCGCGTCCTCGCCGCCGAGCGAGCGGACGGCGTCGTCGGCGAGGAGCTCGATCTGGCGGGCGAGGCGGAGGAGCCCCGCACCGGCCTCGGTCGCGACGACCGGGCGCGAGCGCACCAGCAGGACGCGGCCTGCGGCGGTCTCGAGCGCCTTGATCCGCTGGCTGAGGGCGGAGGGGGTGATGTGCAGGGCCCGGGCGGCGGCGTCGAAGGAGCCGTACCGGACGGAGGCGGCGAGCGCGCGCAGGCGGGAGAGGTCGAGGTCGTCGGTCAGCATCAGTAGTGCTTACGGTACTGAAGGAGCATGAGCTGGTCTACAGGAGCGCCCCGCCCTAGCGTCGGAGCGTGTCCCCCCTCCTCGCCGCCCTCTCCGGCCTCGGCTTCGGCCTCTCGCTCATCATCGCGATCGGCGCGCAGAACGCCTTCGTGCTCCGCCAGGGCCTCCGCCGCGAGCACGTGCCCGCCGTCGTCGCGATCTGCGCGCTCTGCGATGCCGCGCTGATCGTGCTCGGGATCGCGGGGATCGGAGCGGTCCTGGAGTCGGCGCCGTGGCTGCTGGTGGTGATCCGCTGGGGCGGCATCGCCTTCCTCCTCGCCTACGCGGTGATGGCGGCGAGGCGCGCACTGCGGCCGGGGACCCTCGACGGCGATCCGGCCGGCGCCTCGACGTCGCTCCGCACGGCGATCGGCACGTGCCTGGCGCTCACGCTGCTGAACCCGCACGTCTACCTCGACACGGTCGTGCTGCTCGGGTCGGTGGCGAACACGCACGGCGACGAGCGCTGGTGGTTCGGGGCGGGGGCGGCGGCCGGGAGCGTGCTGTGGTTCACCGCTCTCGGCTTCGGAGCGCGCGCGCTGCGGCCGCTGTTCCGGAGCCGCGGGGCCTGGCGGATCCTCGACGCGGCCGTGGCGGTCGTGATGGTGGTGCTGGCGGTGTCGCTCGCGCTGCACTGAGGGCCTGGTGGTGCGCTGCTTGTTCTACTAACATTGTGAACATGTTGTTCCGGGTCGACCACTCCGCGGCGGGCTCGCTCGCCGACCAGCTGGAGTCGCAGGTGCGCTCGGCCGTCGCCCGGGGCGAGCTCTCGGCGGGCGACCGCCTGCCGCCCGCCCGCGAGCTCGCCGACTCGCTCGGCATCAACATGCACACCGTGCTGCGCGCGTACGCCGCCCTGCGCGACGACGGGATCCTCCAGATGCGCCGGGGCCGCGGCGCGTGGATCACGGAGTCGGCCGGGCCCGGGCTCGTGCGCGTCACCGCCCTGGTCGACGAGCTGCTCACGGAGGCCCGTCGCAGCGGCATCACCCCGGCGGAGCTCGTCCGCCTGATCGAGAGGACCGGATCATGACCGCCACCGCCGACCGCCGCCGCGAGCTCCTCGCCGCCGCGTCCCTCCTGCTCCCCGCCGCCGGAGTGCTCGTCTCGCGCCTCGTCCTGGACGACGCTCTGCCCGCGGAGCTCGCCTCGCACTGGTCGGGGACCGGGGCGGCCGATGCGACCGCGGCGACGGGCGCCCTGCTCGCGATCGCCCTCGTGCTCTCCGGGCTCCCGGCCGTCGCGGGCGTCGTGGCGGCGGCCGTCGGGCGCGCCCCGCGGCTCCTGCTGGCGACCCTCGGCCTCGTCGCCGGGATGGGCGCCTCCGCCTGGGCGACCTCGGTCGGCACGACGCTCGCGGCCGGGCGCGCCGAGGGGGCGGAGCTCGGCGGGTGGCTGCTCGCGCTGCTCGGAGGGATACTCTTCGCCGTCGTGCCCGCGCTGATCGCTCCGGGCACCCGGCGCGCCTCCCGCCTGGCCGCCGGCCGCCTGCCGCTCGCGGCGGAGGAGACCGGCGCCTGGTCGCAGACGCTGACGGGCCCGGTGTTCGCCGTCGCCGCGGTCGCCACGGCGGCGGGCGCGGCCCTCTCCCTCGCGACGCTCGCCGCGGCGGGCGCCACCGGTCCGGCGATCGCGACGGCCGTCGTCCTCGGCGTCGTCGCGCTGGTGCTCCTCTCCTTCTCCCGCCTGAGGGTGACCGCCGACCGCCGCGGCCTCCGCGTCGTCACGACCGCCCTCGGCATCCCGCTGCGCCGCATCCCGCTCGACACCATCGCCTCGGCCGGCACGGCCCAGCTGCAGCCGTCGGAGTGGGGCGGCTGGGGGTACCGGGTGATGCCTGGCCGCTCGGCGGTCATCCTGCACGCCGGGCCGGGGCTGGTGGTGACGACGGACCGCTCGCGCGAGTTCGCGATCAGCCTCGACGACCCCGAGACCCCCGCGGCGCTGCTCGAGACCCTGCGCTCGCGGGCCTGAGGCGCCGACCCGTCAGTCGACCACGATCCGGACGAGCGTCGTGACGGCATCCACCGCGTTCACGTAGGAGTAGTGCCGCGAGGTCGGGAAGGCGAGGTGCCGTCCGGGCTCCAGCCGCACGGGCTCCTCGCCCTCCCGCTCCAGGAGGAGCGCGCCGGCGGTGACGAGCAGGATCTCGTGCCACCCCTCGGGGTCGGGCTGCGCGTCGTAGCGGTCCCCGGGGCCGAGCGTCCAGGTCCAGAGCTGGGCCTCCCGGCGCGCGGGGACGGAGGAGAGCAGGACGGCGACGCTCGCCTCGCCCGCTCCCCGCCAGGCGACCTGGTCGATCGCCGCGGGCGCGGATCCCGGGGCCGAGACGAGTGCAGTGAACGTGGTGCCGAGGGCGGTCGCGAGGCGGTCGACTCCGGTCAGCGAGATGTTGGCCTCGCCGGCCTCGGCCGCGACGATCGTCCGCCGGCTGATGCCCGAGCGCGCCGCCAGCGCGGACTGGCTCAGTCCGGCTCCGCGCCGCGCGAGACGGAGGTTGCCGCCCAGGTGGGCGAGGACGGGAGCCGACATGCGCACTATTCTGCACCGACAGGCCCCTGATGCTCCTAGGATGTGCAGAATGATGCACATCTCGCCGCTCCGGGGCCTCCGCTTCACCCGTCCGGAGTGGGCGCTCATCGGCATCACCGCGATCTGGGGCGGGACCTTCCTCGCCGTGCACATCGCGATGGAGCACAGTGGTCCGCTGTTCTTCGTCGGGATGCGGTTCGCGATCGCGGGACTGATCAGCGCGGTCGTGTTCCACCGGTCGCTCCGGGGGATGCGGCGGATCGATCTCGCGGCCGGCGTCGTGATCGGGGTGATGATCTTCGCGGGCTACGGCCTGCAGAGCTACGGGCTGCAGACGATCACGAGCAGCACCTCCGCGTTCCTCACCGCGCTGTACGTGCCGCTGGTGCCGCTGCTCCAGTGGGTCGTGTTCCGTCGCCGTCCGGGCGTGCTGACGCTGGTGGGCGTCGCGCTGGCGTTCGTCGGACTGCTCCTGATCGCGGGCCCGCAGCCGGGCGTCGCGCTCGGAGCGGGCGAGGTGGCGACGATCGTGAGCACGCTGCCGATCGCGGCGGAGATCATCCTGATCGGCCTCGTCGCCGGACGCGTGGACCTCGGCCGGGTGACCGTGGTGCAGCTGCTGGTCGCCGGCGCGCTCGGGTTCGCCTCGATGCCCGTCGCAGGCGAGGCGGTCCCGGCGTTCTCGTGGGCCTGGCTGATCCCCGCGCTCGCGCTCGGGGCGAGCAGCTGCCTGATCCAGCTGACGATGAACTGGGCTCAGCGCTCGGTCTCGCCGTCGCGCGCCACGATCATCTACTCCGCCGAGCCCGTCTGGGCCGGCCTGATCGGCCGCCTCGCCGGCGACCGGCTCCCCGCGCTCGCCCTGCTCGGGGCGGGGTTCATCGTCGCGGGCACGCTCGTCAGCGAGCTGAAGCCGCGCCGCGAGCCCGCGCCGCCGGCTCTCAGGTGACGGCGGGGAGGGCGGCGGAGGCGACGAGCGCGCCGCCGGCGTCGGTGATCTCGACGGCGGCGACGGACTCGCGCAGGACGGCCGCGTTCATCTCGCAGTCGAGCTCCGCGGAGCTGCCGAGGAAGGAGCCGGACGGGAGCCGCTCGCCGGAGCCGGTGACCAGCACGAGGTCGTAGCTCTCGCCGAGCGCGAAGCCTGTCCCGCGGAGGATCGTCTCGGTGCCCCAGGTGTGCGCGACCAGCGAGCCGTCGAGCGTCACGCCCTCCGTCCGCTCGTCGAAGGCGATCGCCTCGACGGCGCCGAGCGTCCCGGGCGGTCCCGCGACGGGGCGCTCCTCGGCGGACCGCAGGGCCGCTCCGGCGACGCCGCCCACGACGAGGAGCGCGGCCGCCGCGGCGACGGCCAGGACGGCACGGCGGCGCGAGGCACGCAGACTCTCCCCGCGCTCGGGCCGCTCCCCGGCGAGCGCCGCGACGCGCGACCGCAGCTCCGGCGACGGCTCCGCCTCCTCCCAGCGGCCCAGCGCGCCGACCCGGTCGACCACCGCGCCGAACGACGCGAGCTCGGGGTCGATCGAGGGGTCGGCGGCGCGCAGGCTCTCGAACTCCCGCGTCTCCTCGGCGGAGAGGTCGCCGGCGAGGGCCGCGGCGAGGAGCTCCTCGCGGCGGCCGCCGGGCTCGTCTCCGTCGGGCTGGTCTCGGTCGATCACGATCTCTCCTCGTCGGTGGGTCCGGCGCTCGCGAGGTGACCGCGGAGCGCTCGGAGAGCGTAGAAGGCGCGGCTGCGCAGGGTGGCGACCGGCACGCTCGTGGCGGCCGACAGCTCGGCGTAGGTCTCGCCGTTCAGGTGGACGGCGACGACGACCTGCCGGTGCTCGGCGGAGAGCCGCGCGAGCGCCTCGGCGATCGCGAGCGGCTCGAGGGGGTCGCGGTCCTCCGCGGGCACCTCCTCCAGAATCTCGGCCTCGACCAGGCGCGGCAGGCGCCGGCGCGAGCGGTGCACGTCGATGACGACGTTGCGGGCGATGGCGAAGAGCCAGGTGCGGGTGCTGGCGCGCTCGGCGGAGTAGCTCGCCCGCGAGCGCCAGGCGCGCAGGAACGTCTCCTGCACGCAGTCCTCAGCGAGGCCGCGGTCGCGCAGGGCGTTGAGCGCGAAGCCGAGCAGGGCGGACCCGTGCTCGTCGAAGGCGGCGGCCGGGTCGAACTCCGCCGTCCGGGGCTCGAGGCGCACCACGGGAGCCGGGACCTCCGAGTGCTCGCGCGGCATCGCGGGCCCTTCGTCTCGTCGTGCCGTCGCCGTCCGCGCCACACCGCCTCCTCGTCGGGACCGGTGGTCCGTCGGAAGGGGGTACGGCCGCGGCGGCGGCGGCGTTCATCGGAGGCGAGGACCGTCTCCGTGAAGATCCTCTCAGATGGAGTGAACGCAGCGCCGCTTCCGGCCGTACTCCCTGCATCGGGCCCGCTCGGCGCTCGCGATCGAAAGGCTCCACCATGACGAAGACGTCCCCCGCGCGGAACCGCGCCGGCCGCCGCCTGCTCTCCCTCGGCGGCATCACCGCCGTCGCCGCCGCCTCCTTCTTCGCCGCCGCGCCGGCCCAGGCCGAGACCGAGGTCGCCGAGCCGTCCTCGTTCACCAGCGCCTTCACGGTGATGGCGACGCCCGACCAGGTCGTGAACGCCGATTCCGCCGCGACCCCCGGCCAGCCCGGCGCCACGGGCGAGATGACCTTCCGGGTCAACAGCGACCTCGACGTCATCTGCTACGACATCACCCTCACCGGCGTGACCGGCGACTACCAGAGCCCCGCGAAGACCGCGACGCACATCCACCAGGCGGCGCTGGGCAAGGCGGGCCCGCCGCGCATCGCGTTCCCGAACCCGGCCCCGGTCGGAGACGGCCCCCGCACCAGCAGCGGCTGCCTGCAGGGCCCCTTCACCACGGGCATCCAGGCGAACGGGGCCGACACCGGCGCCGGATTCACGCTGAAGGCCCTCGAGGCCGATCCCGCCGCCTTCGCGGGCGACTCCCACACGGCCTCGTATGCGGCTGGCGTCGTCCGCGGCCAGCTCTCGCAGGTGCCGGTCGGCGGCCTCCAGACCGGTGGCGGCGCGACCGCCGCCGGGAGCGACGCCACGGGCCCGTCCGGTCTCGCCGCGATGGCCGGCCTCGGAGCCGTCGCCGCCCTCGGCGCGGCCGGAGTGGTCGTCGCCCGCCGGCGCACCGCCTCCTGATCGTGGGCACCCGGTCGAGGAGCGGCGCGGCGGCACTGTGCGCCGTGCTGCTCCTCGCGGGGTGCGCCGCCGCGGACGGGAGCGGAGGAGCGGAGACGCCCGCGAGCGCGCCCGCGCCTCCGGCCCTCGCTTCTGCTCCCCCGGTCACTCCTCCCCCGGTCCCCGTGCCCGACCCCGCCGCTGCGGCGCCCGCGCGCACCGTCGGCGTCGAGCCCGCCCGGCTGAGCGTGCCCGCGATGGGCCTGGACGAGCCGCTGATCGCGCTGGGCATCCAGTCGGACGGGGCGATGGAGGTGCCGGTGGACTACGACGACGTCGGCTGGTTCTCGGGAGGCGGGCGCCCGGGTGGAAGCGGCCGCACCGTGATCGCGGCGCACGTCGACTCGCGGTCCGGTCCCGCGGTCTTCTTCCGCCTCGGCGAGCTCGCCCCGGGCGATGAGATCGCGGTGAGCGGAGTGGACGGCTCCGACCACCGCTACCGGGTGACGGCGGTCGAGTCCCACGCCAAGGCCGCGTTCCCCACCGCCCGCGTCTTCGGCGCGACCCTCGAGGAGGAGCTGATCCTCGTGACCTGCGGAGGCGAGTACGACGCGGCGATCGGCCGCTACCGGGACAACCTGGTGGTGTTCGCCGCCCCGCTCTGAGGCCCGGCACGGAGGGGGGCACGGAGGGGCGGCACGACCGCCCGGCATCGTGCCGCGGACGGTGGCACAGAGCACAGCACGAGAGCCCCGTCGGCGCAAGGGTCCGGGCGCGCGCACGCCGTGTGGTCGGATGAGGAGGGCCGGCCCCCCCGCCGCCGCTCTCCTCCCGCTCCCCACCGCCGTGGCGCGGCCGATCCGACAGGACGCCCGTGTCCACCAGCCCCCGCCCCACCCTCTTCGCCCTGCCCGGACTCGGGCTCGACGGCCGCGCCTTCGACGCGCTCGGCCGCGAGCTCGCCGACGTCGCGGACCTCGTCGCGCTCGACCTGCCCGGTGGATCCGGGACCTCGCTCGAGGAGATGACCGCTGCCACGATCCGCCGGATCCGCGAGCACGGCGCCTCCCGCTGGCTGCTCCTCGGGCACAGCATGGGCGGGAAGATCGCCTCGCTCGTGGCCTCCCGCACGGTCACCGGCCGCTCGGGCCTGTTCGGGCTCGCGGGCGTCGTGCTCCTCGCCGGGTCGCCGCTCTCGCCCGAGCCGATGGAGGAGGAGCGCCGCTCGACCATGCTCGGCTGGGTCGACGACGGGCACCTCGACGAGGCGCAGGCGCGCGAGTTCGTCGACCAGAACGTCGGCTCGCCGCTGCCCGCCGACGCCGACGCGGAGGTGCTGGCCGAGCTGCGCCGCTACTCCCCCGAGGGCTGGCGCGACTGGCTCGAGCACGGCAGCCGCGAGGACCGCACCGGAGAGGCCGCCCTCGGAGCCGTGCCCGCGCTCCTGATCGCGGGCGGTGAGGACGGCGACCTCGGCGCCGACGCGCAGCGCCGCCTCAACGGCTCCCTCTACTCCCGTGCCCGGCTGCTCACGCTCGCCGGGGCGGGCCACCTGCTGCCGTTCGAGCGCCCGGTCGAGGTGGCGGCGGCGATCCGCCGGTTCTGGGAGGAGGAGGCCGGCACGGCGCCGTCGGTCCCGGCCGACGTCGGCGCAGCCATCGCCTCCGCCCGCACCTCCACGCGGGTGCGCGGGCTGCTGGCCGTGCGCGCGCTCGCCGACGACCCGGAGTACGCGCCGCGCGCCCTGACCGTCGCCCAGCTCGCGGAGCTGCGCGCGATCGCCGACCGGGTCGTCCCGCAGGAGGGCGGCCGGATCGACCTGGCCGCACGGGTGGACACGCAGCTCGCGAACGGCGAGGGCGACGGCTGGCGCAACGCCGACCTGCCGGCCGACCCGATCGCCTACGGTCTGGCGCTCGACGCCCTCCGGGGCTTCGCCGGCCTCGGCCCCGCCGAGCAGGACGCGCGCCTCACCGCGATCGCCGACGGCTCCGCGGAGCCCGGCGACGGCTCGGCCGGCGGGCTCGGTGCCGAGCAGCTGACCGCCTGGTTCGAGGACTGCCGCGTCGACCTCGTGAAGCAGTGGCTGGCGCACCCCGCGTCGATGGCGCGGATCGGCTACGACGGCTACGCCAGCGGCGGCGACACGCTGCCGCTCGTGACGGGCTTCCGCCTGCTCGGCGCCGACGACCGCGAGACCTGGGAACCGACGACGAGGAGTCACCGATGAACACGACCGGCATGCGCCGCTTCCCGCTCGACGAGACGGTCGACGCCGTCGTGATCGGCACCGGGGCCGGCGGAGCGCCCCTGCTCTCGGTGCTCGCCGCTCGAGGGCTGCGGGTCGTCGCCCTCGAGGCCGGGCCGCACTTAGATCCGCTCGGCCACACCGCCGACGAGACGGCGGCCGTCGAGATCAACTGGATGGAGGAGCGCCTCAGCGGAGGCGAGACCCCCACCGCCTTCGGGCAGAACAACAGCGGCCGCGGGGTCGGCGGCTCGACGCTGCACTGGGGCGCGTTCACGCCCCGCCCCGACCCGCGCGACCTGCGGCTCCGGAGCGACTCCGGCGTCGGCCGCGACTGGCCGATCGAGCACGCCGAGCTCACCGCGTACATCGAGAAGGTGGAGGCGACGATCGGAGTGGCGGGCCCGGCCGAGTACCCGTGGGACCCGTCGCGCCGCTACCTGCAGGGCCCGCTCGCGCGGAACGCCTCGGCCGACATGATGCTGCGCGGCTGCGCGGCGATCGGGATGCGCGCGACCGACGCGCCCGCCGCCGTGCTCAGCGGCCCGCGGGCCGACGGCCGCCCCTCCTGCGTCAACTGCGGCCAGTGCCATCAGGGCTGCCGGACCGGCGCGAAGACGAGCATGGACGTGACCTACCTGCCGGAGGCGGTGCGCGCCGGCGCCGAGATCCGGGCCGACTCGTTCGTGCACGGGATCGAGCTGGACGCCGCGGGCCGCGTGTGCGCCGTGGTCTACACGAGCGGCGGAGTGGAGCACCGGCAGCGCTGCTCCGCCCTGTTCCTCTGCGCGGGCGGCGTCGAGACGCCCCGGCTCCTCCTGCACACCGGCATCGCGAACAGCAGCGGCCAGGTGGGCCGCAACTTCCTGGCGCACGGGGCGACCCAGGTCTGGGGCACCTTCGAGAACGAGATGCGCGGCTACCGCGGCTACCCCTCCTCGGTGATCACCGAGGACACCGTCCGCCCGGCCGACGCGGACTTCGCGGGCGGCTACCTGATCCAGAGTCTCGGAGTGATGCCGCTGACCTACGCGACGACGCTCGCCCGCGGCGCGGGACTCTGGGGCAGGAATCTGATGGACGCGCTCGACGGCTACCGCTTCGCGGCGGGCGTCGGGATCAACGCGGAGTGCCTGCCCGCCGACGGCAACCGCCTGGAGCTGACCGACGAGCTGGACGAGCACGGGGTGCCGAAGGCGCGCATCACGTTCTCGGCGGGCGCCAACGAGGAGGCGATCGACCGGCACGCGATCCGGACGATGACCGCGATCGTGGAGGCGGCCGGCGCGACGAGCACGCGGGTGATGGCGCGCACGGCGCACACGCTCGGCACCGTGCGGATGGGCACCGACGCGGGCGACGCCGTGATCGACGCGGACGGCCGCAGCTTCGACGTGCCGAACCTCTGGGTGTGCGACAACTCGGTGTTCCCGAGCGCGCTGATCGCGAACCCGGCGCTCGCGACGATGGCGCTCTCGCTGCGGACGGCGGACCGCTTCCTGGCGGCGTAGCGTCGCGGCTGCGGGGCGGCCGCGGGGCGGGACGACGGGCGAGGTGCTCCTCCGCGTCGCCGACTGACCGCGCGGGCGTGCCCGGACTGCGCGCCCGGACTGCGCACCCCGCCGGATCAGCCGTGGGGCCGTGCGGGGCGCCAGCGCAGTCGCGAGACGCCCTGACCGAACGGCGGGCCGTCGCGACGGCATGTGACGGCGGTTAGGCGCGCGCTGAGCTGCCGAGGAGCTGAGCTGCCGAGGAGCTGCATCGTGGTGGCTGAACGGCGGCATGGCGCAAGGCGGCGGCACGGCCCTGGTGTCGGCACGGCGTCAGGCGACGGTGCGGCCCCGGTGACGGTCCGCGCCTCAGCGGCAGTGGTGCGGCGGTGGTGCGACGGTGCGGCCGCGTGAACCCGAGCGAAGGCGCAGATCCGAGCGTCAGTGGCGCGGCGGGAGGTCGCTGAGCACTCGCCTCCGAGCGACAGCACGGCCCGATCACCAGTGCGAACCCGCGCCATGGGCCGAACCCGCCCGACAGCCGATTCCCTCAGGGGTGCACGGCAGCACGGGAGCACGAAAGCACGGCAGCACGGCAGCACGGCAGCACCGCAGCACGGCAGCACGGCAGCACCGCAGCACCGCAGCACCGCAGCACGGCAGCACGGCAGCACGGCAGCGTGTCAGAACGGCAGCGTGTCAGAACGGCGGCGGCCGGTCCTCGAACCTCGGGGTCGCGGGTGGGTCTGGACGGAGCCGTGCCTCGAGGCCCGGCGGGCGCGTGGTGATGCGGCGGCCAGTGGGGGTGGTCCAGTCGGCGGTGCCGTCGGGGTGGAGGACGTAGGTCCAGCGGTCGCCGTGCCGCACGTGGTGATGGGCGACGCAGAGGCTGGCGAGGTTGGCGGGGTCGGTGCCGCCGCCGTTTCGCCACTCGACGACGTGGTCGGCCTCGGCGCCCGCGGCGGATCGGGTGCAGCCGGGGAAGCGGCAGGTCACGTCGCGGAGCTGGAGGAGGAGCCGCAGCTCGCGGTGCGG
>NZ_PSUU01000034.1:0-44619 GCF_002932015.1 Rathayibacter sp. AY1H3 | reverse complement strand
CGCGCGCGCGCCGAGGCGGTTGGCGAGCCCGGGGCGCGCGTTGGCCTCGTGGACGGTGAAGGGGACGCCGGCGCGGCGGGCCGCCAGGTAGGCGGGTGCTGCCGCGTACCCTCCGAAGCCGACCACCGCGTCGATCCGCCGATCGCGGATCGTCCGGACGATGCCGGCGATGGTCGCGCGGAAGGCTCCGGGGAACCGCAGCGCCGCCGCGTTCGGGCGGCGCGGGAACGGCAGCCGCGGGATCACCGAGAGCTCGTAGCCGCGGAGGGGGACGAGGCGCGCCTCGAGCCCCTCGGCGGTGCCGAGCACGAGCACTTCGTCGCGCGGGTTCCGCCTGCGGATCTCGTCGGCCGTCGCGAGCAGCGGATTGACGTGGCCGGCGGTGCCGCCGCCGGCGAGCAGGTAGCGGGTCACTCCGCCGCCGCCTTCCTGCGGCGCAGCACGCCAGCGCCGGGCAGGGGCGCGGTCTGGGTGCGGGCGAAGGAGAGGACGACGCCGATGGCGAGGAGCGAGCTGAGCAGGGCGGTGCCTCCGGAGGAGATCAGCGGCAGCGGGACCCCCAGCACCGGGAGCACCCCCAGGACGACGCCGATGTTGACGAACGCCTGGCCGATCAGCCAGACCATGATCGCGCCGGTGCTGATCCGCACGAACGGATCGGAGGACGCGTGGATGACGCGGAAGAAGGCGACCGCGAGGACCACGAACAGCGCCAGGACGACGATCGCTCCGATCAGCCCGAGCTCCTCGCCGATGATGGCGAATATGTAGTCGTTGTCCGCGGCGGGCAGCCAGGACCACTTGGCCTTGGAGTTGCCGAGGCCCACGCCGAAGATCCCGCCGGAGGCCATCGCCCAGGTGCCGTGCACCGGCTGCCAGCACGAGTTCTGGTACTCCTCGACGTTGGAGCAGTCGCCGAGGAAGGACATGATCCGGGTGAGGCGGTTGTCGCTGGAGACGGCGAACAGCACCGCTCCGATCGCGCCGACCACCACGATCGGCACGAGGACCTTCATCTGGACGTTCGCGTAGAAGAGCGCGGCGAGGACGATGCCCGCCATGATCACGACCGTGCCCAGGTCGCCTCCGATGAGGACCAGTCCGATCGCCGCGCCGCCGACGATCAGGACGGGGATGAGCGCGTCCTTCCAGTCCTTCGGCGACCGGTAGCGGCGGGCGAGCAGGAGCCCCAGCCAGAGGGCGAGCGCGAGCTTGATGATCTCGGAGGGCTGCATGCTGAAGGCGCCGAGGCGGATCCAGTTGCGGTTCCCGCCGACGGAGTCGCCGAGCGGTGTGAAGAGCACGAGGCACTGGAGGACGCAGCCGGCGATGAGCAGGATCGGCGTCACGCGCTTCCACACGCCGAGGGGCAGCCGCGAGACCACCAGCATCATCGGGATCCCGAGGAGGGCGAATCCGCCCTGGCGCAGGAAGCCGCCGAAGGAGTCGTCGCTCGACACGTAGGAGGTGACCGACGAGGAGGAGAGCACCATCGTCAGTCCGAACAGCACCAGGAAGAGCGTGGTGCCGAAGAGGAGGTAGAAGTTCGGCGAGTGGGAGGCGAAGACCTTCGACAGGACGATCCGCGCGGAGCGGGCCCCGCTCCGGTCCTTCCCGCGCGGCTCAGTGCGCGAGCGGCCCGCGGGGCGGCTCGTCGTCGGAGCGGTCATCGGCTCCCCCTCCCAGGTGTGTCGCCACGGCGGCCGCGAAGGAGCGGCCCCGAGCCGCGTAGTCGAGGAACTGGTCCATCGAGGCCGCGGCGGGTGCGAGCAGGACGACGTCCCCCGAGCGGGCGAGCGTCGCGGCGGCCTCGACGGCCGCCTGCATCACCGCACCAGTGTCGTCCGGCACCGCCTCGCTCACGGGGAGGGCGGGCGCGTGTCGCCGGAATGCCGCGAGCAGCGCCGAGCGGTCGGCGCCGATCACCACGGCGCCCCGCAGGCGGCCGACGTGCGCGGCCACGAGGGCGTCCACGTCGACGCCCTTGAGCAGGCCGCCGACGACCCAGACGACCGACGGGTACGCGCGCAGCGAGGCGTCGGCGGCGTGCGGGTTCGTGGCCTTGGAGTCGTTCACCCAGGTCACCCCGTCGTGCTCGGCGACGACCTGGATGCGGTGGGCGTCGAGCTCGAAGGACGCCAGCGCGGTGCGGACGGCCGTGACCTCGATCCCGCACGCTCGGGAGAGCGCTGCCGCGGCGAGCACGTTCTGGACGATGTGCGGAGCGGCGAGGTTCCGAGCGGCGAGCTCGTCCACGGTGGTGATCTCGAGGGCACTGGTGCGGCGGTCCTCGAGGAAGGCGCGGTCGCAGAGGATGCCGTCGACGATCCCGAAGTCGCTCGGGCCGGGCACGCCGAGGCCGAACCCGATCGCCCGGGCGCCCTCCACCACCTCGGCGTCGAGCACCATCTGCTCGGTCGCCGCGTCGGCGCGGTTGTACACGCAGGCGACGCGGGTGCCGGCGTAGACCTTGCCCTTGGCTGCGCGGTAGGCGTCGAACGAACCGTGCCAGTCGAGGTGGTCGTCGGCGATGTTGAGGCACACGCTCGCGATCGGCTCGATCGCGCCCAGGTAGTGCAGCTGGTAGCTCGAGAGCTCCACGACGAGGACGTCGAAGCCCTGCGGGTCGCGGACCGCGTCGAGCACGGGCACGCCGATGTTGCCGCAGGGGGCGGCGCGGAGGCCGCCGGCCACGAGCATCGTCGCCGTGAGCTGGACGGTCGTGGTCTTCCCGTTGGTGCCGGTGACGGCCACCCATTCCGCCGGAGTGCCGTCGGCGCGCACGACCTTGTCGCGGACGCGCCAGGCGAGCTCGACGTCGCCCCACACGGGGATCCCGGACTCCGCCGCCCACACGAGGATCGGGTGCGTCGGCCGGAAGCCGGGCGACACCACGACCAGCTCCGGTGCGAACGCGTGCAGCTCCTCCGGAGCGGAGTCGAGGCGGTCGGCCCGGTGCAGGCGGGCGCCGATCACCTCGAGCAGGCGCTCGCGCTCCTCGTCGGCGCGGTCGGCGAGGACCAGCACCTCGGAGCCGAGCTCGGTCAGGGTGTCGGCCACCGAGAACCCGGTGACGCCCAGGCCCAGCACGGCGACGCGCAGGCCGCGCCAGTCCGAGTGCCAGCTGCGGAGGGAGTCGGGACGGGCGGGATCGGTCATGCCAGCGACAGCCATTCCAGGTAGAAGAGCCCGACTCCGGCGGCGACGAAGATGCCGGCGATGATCCAGAACCGGACCACGACGGTGATCTCGGCCCAGCCCTTGAGCTCGAAGTGGTGGTGGAGCGGGCTCATCAGGAAGATGCGCTTGCCCCGGGTCAGCTTGAAGTAGATCCGCTGGAGGATGACCGAGCCGGTCACGATGACGAACAGGCCGCCGATGAGGATGACCAGCAGCTCGGTGCGGGTGAGGATCGCCAGGGCCGCGAGCGCGCCGCCGAGGCCGAGCGAGCCGGTGTCGCCCATGAAGATCTGCGCCGGCGAGGTGTTCCACCAGAGGAAGCCCACCAGGGCACCGGAGACGGCCGCCGCGATGATGGCCAGGTCGAACGGGTCGCTCACCTGGTAGCACTTGTCGACGACCTCGGGGTTGAGGTGCTGGTCGAAGCACCACTGGTTCGACTGCCAGAACCCGATGATGACGTAGGAGCCGATCGCGAGGATCGAGGACCCGGTCGCGAGTCCGTCGAGCCCGTCGGCGACGTTCACGCCGTTCGACGTGCTGGTGACGATGATGCAGATCCACAGCACGAACAGGCCGATGCCGATCCAGCCGAGGGAGGCGAAGTCGAACGGCAGGTCGCGGATGAACGAGATCGAGGTGGACGCGGGGGTGAGCCCGTTGGAGTCGCGGACCATGATCGCGATCACCGCGAAGGCCGCGGCGACGATGATCTGGCCGGCGATCTTCGCCCAGCCGCCGAGGCCGAGGCTGCGCTGGTTGCGGGTCTTCAGGAAGTCGTCGACGAAGCCGACGAGTCCGAGCCCGACCATCATGAAGAGCACCAGCAGGGCCGACGGCGCGATCGCCCGGTTGCCGAACAGCATCCCGAGGAAGTAGCCGACCACGGTGCCGATGATGATGACGATGCCGCCCATCGTCGCCGTGCCGTGCTTGACGTGGTGCGACTTCGGTCCGTCCTCGCGGATGAACTGGCCCCACTGCAGGCGGTGGAAGAGGCGGATGAACAGGGGCGTCATCAGGAGCGTGAAGGCTCCCGAGAACGCGCCGGACAGGAGGAGTGCCCTCATCGGTGACGCTCCCCGAGACGGTCGGCGAGGAAGCGCAGCCCCGCGGAGTTGGACGACTTGACCAGCACGGTGTCGCCGGGTCGCAGGTAGTCCTCGAGGAGGTCGAACGCCTCGTCGGAGGTCTCCGCGAAGACGGACTCGCCGCTCCACGACCCCTCGCGCTCGGCCGCGACGTGGATCCGGCGGGCGCCTCGGCCCACCACCACGATCTGGGAGATGTTGAGGCGCACGGCCAGCAGGCCCACGCGCTCGTGCTCCTCGTCGGCCCACTCGCCGAGCTCGCTCATCTCTCCCAGGACGGCGACGGTGCGCCCCCCGGGCTTCGCGATCTGAGCGAGGGTGCGCAGGGCGGCCGCGGTGGAGTCGGGACTCGCGTTGTACGCGTCGTTGATGATGCGGACGTCCTCGCCGCCCAGGACCTCCATGCGGCCGCGCTCGGCGAGGGTGACGGTCGCGAGAGCCTCGACGATCGCGGGCAGCGCCACTCCGACAGAGAGCGCGGCGGCGGTCGCCGCGAGGGCGTTCATCACGTGGTGCTCGCCGAGGACGCGCAGCAGGAGCTCGGCGCGAGCGGCCTCGCGGCCCTCCCCCGCCGAGACCTCGATGGCGAAGCGGGTGCCGTCGGCGGTCGCGTCGATATCGACGGCGCGGACGTCCGCGCTCTCGCCGCGGCCGAACCAGAGGACCCGGGCGGCGGTGCGGCCCGCCATCGAGGCGACCCGGCCGTCGTCGGCGTTCAGCACGGCGACGTCGTCGGCGGTGAGGTCGGCGACCATCTCTGTCTTGGCCTCGAGCGTGCGCTCGATCCCGCCGAACTCGCCGGCGTGCGCGAGGCCCACGGCGAGGACGACGCCGACGTCGGGCCTGGCCATCCGGACGAGGCGGCGGATCTCGCCGACCGCGCTCGCGCCCATCTCGGCGACGAGGAAGCGCGTCGACTCGGACACCTGGAGCATCGTGATCGGCGCGCCGACCTCGTTGTTGAAGGATCCGCGCGGAGCGACCGTCTCTCCGACCCGCTCGAGGACGGTGCGGAGGAGGTTCTTGGTCGTCGTCTTGCCGTTCGAGCCGGTGACGCCGATGACGGTGAGCCCGCCCTTCGCGCGGACGCGCCGGACGACCTCGGTCGCCAGCGCTCCGAGCGCCTCGACGGAGTCGTCGACGAGGACCTGCGGCACGTCGAGGTCGAGCGGGCGCTCCACGATGAGGAGCGCGGCACCGCGCTCGAGAGCGGCGGGAGCGAAGAGGTGGCCGTCGGTGTGCTCGCCGCGCTTGGCGACGAAGATCCCGCCGGGCGCGATCTCGCGGGAGTCGGTCTCGGTCGCTCCGTCGATCACGGTGGCGGCCGTGGCGGACGAGCCGGCCAGGTGGAGGCGTCCGGAGACGGCCTCGGCGATCTCGGTGAGGGTGAGGGCGATCATCTACAGCCAGCCCGCCTCGCGCAGCGCGTGACGGACGTCGTCTCTGGCCGAATACGGCATGTGCACTCCTGCGATCTCCTGGTGGTCCTCGTGGCCGGGCCCGGCGTAGAGGATCGAGTCCCCTTCGCGCGCGAGGGCGACGGCGGCGCGCACGGCGGCGCGCGGGTCGGCGATCTCGTGGATCTCCCGGTCGGGCACGGCGGCCCGGGCGCCCTGGAGGAGCGCGGCGCGGATGGCGGCCGGATCCTCCCAGCGCGGGTGGAAGTCGGTGACGACCACGACGTCGGCGAGGCGGGCGGCGATGGCGCCCATGTCGCTCCGCTTGGTCGTGTCGCGGTCCCCGTCCGCCCCGAACACCATGAACAGGCGGCCGGGCGTGATGGTCCGCAGCGCCTCGAGCGCGTTCTGGAACGCGTCGGGGGTGTGGCCGTAGTCGACGTAGACGCGCGGTCCGCGCTCCCCCGAGACGAGCTCCGCGCGGCCCGGGATGTAGACGTCGAGACGACTGTCCTCGAGCGCGTGCGCGACGGCGTCCAGGTCGAAGCCCGACTCCACCAGCATCACGATCGCCAGCGCGGCGTTGGACGCCATGTACCAGCCGATCAGCGAGACGGTGACGACGACGGAGCGGTTCTCGGGCCCCTCCAGGCGGAAGGTGGTGCTGTCGGGCGTCGCGTCCAGCACCGTCATCGACCAGTCGGCGGGCGTCGTCGGGGCGACTCCGACGACCGGAGAGCCGGCGAGCGTCGCGACGGGGATGCGGCTGCGCTCGGCGAGCTCGCGCCCCCAGGCGCTGTCGACCGTGACGACGCCGCGGCGTGCGCGCTCCGGCTCGAAGAGGTCGGCCTTGGCCTCGAAGTACTCGCGCAGATCGGAGTAGTCGTCGAGGTGGTCGTGGCTGAGGTTCGTGAAGCCGACGACGTCGAAGACGAGGCCGTCGATCCGGTGCCGCGTGAGCGCCTGCGCCGACACCTCGATGGAGACCGCGCGGACGGCGGACTCGCGCATCCGCGCGAGCAGGCCGTGCAGCTCGCTCGCCTCGGGAGTGGTCAGCGAGCTGACCACGGCGACGTCGCCGATCCGGCGCTCGGCGGTGGAGCTGAGGCCGGAGACGACTCCGAGCCGGCGCAGCAGCGCGTCGAGGATGTAGACGACGCTCGTCTTGCCGTTGGTCCCCGTCACGCCGAAGAGCGTCGGGACGTCCTCGCGGGTGCGGTGGATCCACGCGGCGACGTCGCCGAGGGCGGCCCGCGGGTCGGGGGTCACCAGCACGGGCAGGCCGCTGTCGGCGGCGAGCTCCGCTCCGGCCGGGTCGGTCAGCACGGCGACGGCTCCGGACGCCGCGGCGGCCGACGCGAAGGCCGCGCCATGGGCACGGCGTCCTGCGACACCGACGTAGAGGTCCCCGGACTCGACCTGGTTCGAGTCCAGCGTGACTCCGCTCACCTCGACGCCCTCGAGGCCGCGGACCGGGCCGAGGGAGAACTCGGCCACGAGCTGCGAGAGGCTCCGCGGCACGGGGTGCTCGGGGCGGAGGGAGGACTGCGGGCGAGGGTCGTGCACTGCCCGCTCTTTCTCTCGTTCTGGTGCGTGGATCGTGGTCCCGGCGGGGCTCACCACGTCGTCGGGTACTCGACGGGCGGCACCGTGGACGGCTCCACCCGGTTGGTCTTGAGCACCTGGGTCATGACCTGCTGGAAGACGGGAGCCGTCGCCTGGGACGTGTTCATCTTAACCGGATCGGCGATGGTGACCGTCACGACGTACTCCGGGTCCTCCGCCGGCGCGAGCCCGGCGAGCGAGACGGTGTAGCTCTTCGAGTAGCCGCCCTTGCCGTCGGGCTGCTGCGCGGTACCGGTCTTGGTGGCGATGTTGTAGCCGTCGACGTGGATGTCGTTCGCCAGCCAGCCCTCGTTGTAGTGCGTCTGCAGCATGTCGACGACCTGCTTCGCGGCCGAGCTCGACACCACCTGGGTGCCCGTCGCATCGGGGACGTCCACGACGGAGCCGTCGGCCGTGGTGCAGCCGTCGATCAGCTGCGACGGGAGCCGCACTCCGCCGTTGCCGAGCGTCTGGTAGATGCTCGCGACCTGCACCGCGGTCGCCGAGACGCCCTGGCCGAACATCGTCGTGTAGTTCGTCTGGTTGTCCCAGTCCTGGTAGTCGGCGAGCAGGCCGCCCTCCTCGCCGGGGAAGCCGCTCGTAGTGGGCGTGCCGAGACCGAACTTCTGCAGGTAGTCGTAGCGGGTCTGGGCCGACAGGCGGGAGCCGAGCATCGAGATGCCGACGTTCGACGAGTCCTTGAGGATGCCGGTCAGCGTGTAGTTCGTCGGGGTGTGCGCGAAGTCGTCGCTGAACGAGGCGCCGTCCTTCTCGAAGGAGTCCGGGACGACGACCTGGGTCGTCGGGCCCGCCTGGCCCTGGTCGATCAGCATCGCGGCCGTCATCGGCTTGAAGGTCGAGCCCGGCTCGAACGGCGCGCGGAACGCGCGCGAGCTGCGGTCGGCGGAGGCGCTCGCCTCGACGTTGTTGGGGTCGACGGTCGGCGTCTCGGCCACGGCGAGCAGCTTGCCGGTCTTGACCTCCTGCACCACGACGATCCCGTAGCTGCCGCCGACCTCGGCGACGCGCTGCGAGAGGACCTGCTGGGAGTAGTACTGGAGGTCGGAGTCGATGGTGAGCTTCAGCGTCCCGCCGTCGACGGCCGGGGTCTCCGAGACGGTGCTGCCCGGGATCCGAACATAGTCGGCGCTGCGCTCGTAGCTCTCGGACCCGTTCTGCCCCGCGAGGCAGGTGTTCTCCGCGTACTCCATGCCCTCCTGGGCCGCTCCGTCCGCCCCGACGTAGCCGACGAGGTTGCCGGCCACCGCGCCGTTGGGGTAGCTGCGTCCCTGCTGGGTCTCGAAGTAGGTCCACGGGATGTCGAGCGCGACGAGCTTCTGGTAGGCCTCGAGGTCGAGCCCCTCCGAGAGGATCAGGTAGTTGGCCTTCGCGTCCTTCGCAAGCGCGGCGTCCACCGCTCCGGTGATCTGCTCGACCGACTGCCCGGTGATCGCGCCGATCTCGGAGGCGGCCTGCTGCACGCTGACCATGACCTTCTGGTCCTCGCCCAGCTCGCGCGGGAACTCGGCCACGTTCTTCGGCGAGGTCGTCAGCCGGTAGCGCGTGGTGGTGTCCGCGAGCACCGTCCCGGAGCGGTCCACGATGGGGCCGCGCTGGCCGTAGGTGACGACGCTGTTCGACTGGTTCTGGGCGGCCGCATCGGTGAGCTCGTTCGCCCGCACGATCTGGATGTCCACCAGCTTGCCGATGAAGAGTCCGACGACGGCGACGATGATGACGAACGTGACGGCCGTGCGGCGTCTGCTCGAGCGGTGGTGTCTCACTGCGGCGGTGTCCTTCTTGCTCCGGGCGGGCGGGCCGCCGTTCGTCGGGTCCGGATGGTCGTCGTGCGCCCCGCGGGGCGGGTGCCCGCGCGGAGGCGGACCGCGACGCCGTGCGTCAGTGCGTGATGGGCGCGGGCAGCTCGCCCTGCAACGGTACGGCCGCACCGTCGACAGCCGGGGAGGACGCGCTCGCGCCGGGCTGGAGAGCCGGGACGAGGGCGTTGGGCACGAGCGGCGCGGAGGCGGTGCCCGCGACTTCGCTCGACGCGGCGGAGGAGGGGTCGCCCAGCACGGCGCCGTCCGAGAGGCGGAGGTAGACCGGCGCGGTATTGGCGACCATGCCCAGGCCCTGCGCGGCGGTGGCGAGGTTCTGCGGCGAGCTCAGCGTGTCGACGGCGTCCTGCTTCTCCGCGTTGCTGCGGGTGAGCGATTTCTGCTCCGTCTGCAGCGCCGAGATCTGGTAGGCCCCCTGCGAGAGGCCGACGCTCACCAGGAGCTGGACGACGATGATCGCGAAGAGGCCGGCGACGGCGACGATCCCGTAGACGAGCTTCGGGCGCGACTGCGCCTGACCGGCCGGGACGGCCTCGATGCGGGGGCGGGGCGCCTCCTCCTCGGGGCGTGCTCGGCGGGCGGTGTCGATGACGGCGGGGTCGATGACGGCGGTGGCGCTCATGCGGTGCTCCTGATCCTCTCGGCCGCGCGCAGACGCACGGGTGTCGCTCGGGGGTTGCGGGCCTTCTCGTCGTCGGAGGCGAGCTCGGCTCCGCGGATGACGAGTCGGAACTCGGGTCGGTGCTCCGGCAGCTCCATCGGGAGGCCGGCCGGGGCGGTGGAGGAGGACGCGGCCTGGAGCGCGCGCTTGACGATCCGGTCCTCGAGCGACTGGTACGCCTCGACGACGATCCGCCCGCCCTCGTTGATCCGGCCCAGCGCGGCGGGGATCGCCCGCTCGAGGACGGACAGCTCCTGGTTGACCTCGATCCGCAGCGCCTGGAAGACGCGCTTGGCGGGGTGGCCGTTCCGCTGGATCGCGACCGGGGTCGCCGCCTGGATGATCTCGACGAGACGGCCGGAGCGCTCCAGCGGAGCCTCGCGACGGGCCTCCACGATCTTCTTGGCGTAGCGCGCGGCGAGGCGCTCCTCGCCGTACTCGTGGAAGATGCGGCGCAGGGCGGTCTCGTCGTAGTCGGCGAGGATGCTCGCCGCCGTGAGCGGGGCGGTCGAGTCCATCCGCATGTCCAGCGGCGCGTCCTTGGAGTAGGAGAAGCCGCGCTCGGTCTCGTCGAGCTGGAGCGAGGAGACGCCGAGGTCGAAGAGCGCACCGTCGATCGTGTCGATGCCCAGCTCGTCGAGCACGTCGGGCAGCTCGTCGTAGACGGCGTGCACGAGGTCGATCCGGGAGGCGTGGGCGGAGAGCCGCTCCCCCGCGAGCTGTAGCGCCTCGGGGTCGCGGTCCAGGCCCACGAGGTGCAGGCCGGGGAAGCGCTCGAGCAGCGCGAGCGAGTGCCCGCCCATGCCGAGCGTCGCGTCGACGACGACCGCCCCGTCGCGCTCCAGCGCCGGAGCCAGGAGCTCGACGCAGCGCTCGAGCAGCACCGGGAGGTGCCGCTCCTCGGTCGGGCGCGGAGCGCCCTTCGGAGTGTTCTCTGCCATGGCGGTCCCGCCGTTCCCGTTCCTGTCGTCCGATCCCCATCCACCTCGCGTCCGGACACCGGGGAAGGTGCGTCCGGGCGCCGAGTGGCTGGGAGTCGCGCGACAGGACCTAGAACAGGCCGGGGATCACCTCCTCCTGGGTGTCGGAGAACACGGACTCCTGCTCCTGCAGGTAGGTCTCCCAGGCGCCCTGCGCCCAGATCTCGGCGCGGTTGCCCGCTCCGATGACGGTGAGGTCGCGGTCGAGGCCCGCGTACGCACGCAGCGGAGCCGGGAGGGTCACGCGGTTCTGCTTGTCCGGCGTCTCGGCGCTCGCGCCCGAGAGGAACACCCGGAGGAAGTCCCGCGCCTGCTTGCTGGTCACCGGCGCCTGCCGGATCTTCTCGTGCATCACCTCGAACTCGGCCTGGCTGAACACGTACAGGCACCGCTCCTGGCCGCGCGTGACGACGACTCCGGAGGAGAGCTCGTCGCGGAACTTGGCGGGGAGGATCACGCGGCCCTTCTCGTCGAGCTTGGGGGAATAGGTGCCGAGGAACACGGACTGCCCCCCACTTCTTCCGGCCAAGGATGGTGTGTCCTCCACAGTACTCCACTTCCCCCCACTCACAACCCCGGCGCGGCGCGGGGCGCGCCGGAGAGGCCCCGGTCATCCGCGTGTTTCCGCGGAATCGCGACAGTGGGGCGAAGTGGAGGGGGAAGGCCGCGGGAGGGAGGCCGCGGGCACGAAAAAAGGGCCGATCCGTGAGGATCGACCCTGTGGTGGAGCGGAGGGGAGGCTAGCCGCGCCCGTCTCCGCGGTTGTCCCACCTGTCGTTCAGACGGTCCATGAAGCCGGACCCCTGGCGGTTGCCCGAGCGGGGCTTCGACGGACGGCCGACGTCGGGCAGGCCGGGCTCGGCGGAGCCGCCGGCGGCCGGGCGCATGGCCACGATCACGCCGCCGAGCATGAAGGCGAACCCGAGGATGCCGACGAGGGGCTGGCGCACGACCACGCCCGCGACGAGCACGGCGAGACCGAGGATGCCGAGCAGGATGCCGAGCACGAGGGCTCGGTAGTTGGTGCCGCCGCGCCCCTTGCCGACCGCCGCCACGAAATCGGCGTCGTTCTGGTAGAGGTTCCGCTCCATCTCATCGAGGAGCCGTTGCTCGTGTTCCGAAAGCGGCATCGTGACCCCTTCAGGGTGCGGCGTCGACCCTTTCGGGGATCGGCACCGGAATAGGCGGCGTCTGGGCTCGACCGGTCGGGCGGCGCTTCAGTGTAGACCGAGCCCGACGCAGGCACCAGGCACCTTCGGTGCATAGGCTGGTCGGGTGAACCACAGCTCTCGACTGGTCGATCGCGTCCAGCTCCGAATCGATGAATTCCTCACCGGGCGCACGCCAATTCTGCGCTCCATAGGAGAGGACGTCTTCGCCCTCGGCGACCTTTCGCGGGACTTTCTCAGCGGGGGCAAGCGGTTCCGCGCGCGCTTCTGCGAGGCGGGCTGGAACGCGGTGTCGAGCACCTCGAGCGAGGCCCATCCGAGCGGCTCCGATCCGATCGCGAGGGTGGGCGCCGGGCTGGAGCTGTTCCACGCCGCCGCCCTTGTCCACGACGACGTGATCGACAACTCCGACACCCGCCGCGGCGCTCCCGCGGCCCACCGGCGCTTCTCCTCCTTCCACGCCGACGGCGGCTGGACCGGCGACCGCGACGAGTTCGGCCGCTCCTCCGCGATCCTCCTCGGCGACCTCCTCCTGGTCTGGTCGGACGAGATCTTCGCCGCGGCGGAGTGGTCGCTCGGGGATCGAGTCGCAGCCGAGCGCGCGCGCGCGGAGTTCAACCTGATGCGCACCGAGGTCACGCTGGGCCAGTACCTCGACATCCTCGAGGAGAGCGCGTGGGTGCAGCACCCCGAGCACGAGCACCTGCAGCGGGCGGAGCGGGTGGTGGTCTACAAGAGCGCGAAGTACAGCATCGAGGCGCCGCTGGTGATCGGCGGCTCCCTCGCCGGCGGCGACGACGCGCAGCTGGACGCCCTGCGCCGCTTCGGGCTCCCGGTCGGGATCGCCTTCCAGCTGCGCGACGACGTCCTCGGAGTCTTCGGCGACCCGGCAGTGACGGGCAAGCCGGCCGGCGACGATCTGCGGGAGGGCAAGCGCACCGTGCTGCTCGGCCTCGCCCGCGGCGCGTGCTCGCCGGGCGAGCGGGCCGAGCTCGACGCGGTCGTGGGCCGGAACGACGCCGACGCGGCGTCCATCGCGCGGGCGCAGGAGATCATCGCGGGCAGCGGCGCCCTCGAGCGGCTCGAGGAGCGCATCGACCAGGAGGTGGCCGCGGCGATCGCGGTCCTCCCCGACGCGCCGCTCCGCACGGAGGGCGTGGCGGAGCTGCGCGAGCTGGCCGCCCAGGTCACGGTCCGCACCTCCTAGGAGCGGACGGGCGGGATCAGGCCAGGGCCTGGGCGACCCGCCGGACCTCGGCCTTGCGGCCGGCGCGGAGGGCGACGATCGGGCTCGTGCCCAGGCTCTCCTCGACCGTCAGCATCCAGTCGACCGCCTCGTCGTCGGTGAAGCCGGAGTCGGCGAGCAGGATCGCGGTGCCGCGGATCTCGCTCATCGGCTCCCCGTCGCGGAGGAAGAGGGCGGGGACCTTCAGCACGCCGTCGCGGCGGGTGCCGAGCAGGTGGCGCTCCTCGAGGAGGCGGCGGACCCGGCCGGCGCCGAGCCCGGTCAGCTCCACGAGGTCGGGGACGGTCAGCCACTCGAGCTCGGAATCGGTCGAGGTGGCGGGGGAAGCGGACGAGTCGGTCACGCGTCAAGACTGCCACGAGCCCGGAGGGCCGCCAACTGCGGGCGCCCCGGAGAAGGAGTCGGGCCCGTCCTGCGCCGCCCGGGCGTCGCTCACCGGTTCCCCCGGGGGTCTTGCCTAGACTCGTCGCGTGACCACCAGCCAGCTCGACCCTCTCCTCGGCCGTCTCGTCGACGGCCGGTACGAGGTGCGCTCGAGGATCGCCCGCGGCGGCATGGCGACGGTCTACCTCGCGCACGATCAGCGCCTCGAGCGCCGCGTGGCGATGAAGGTCATGCACGGCCACCTCTCCGACGACGCGACGTTCAAGAACCGCTTCGTCCAGGAGGCGCGCTCCGCCGCCCGTCTCGCCCACCCGAACGTGGTCAGCGTCTTCGACCAGGGCCAGGACTCGGACATGGCCTACCTGGTGATGGAGTACCTCCCCGGGATCACCCTGCGCGACCTGCTCAAGGAGCGCGGCCGGCTGACCGCCCAGCAGGTCGTCGACATCATGCACTCCGTGCTCTCGGGTCTGGCCGCCGCGCACCGCGCCGGGATCCTCCACCGCGACCTCAAGCCCGAGAACGTGCTCCTCGCCGACGACGGCCGGATCAAGATCGGCGACTTCGGCCTCGCGCGCGCCGCCTCCGCCAACACCGCCTCCGGTCAGGCCCTCCTCGGCACGATCGCCTACCTCTCCCCCGAGCTGGTCACGCGGGGCACCGCCGACACCCGCAGCGACATCTACGCCATCGGGATCATGATCTACGAGATGCTCACCGGAGAGCAGCCCTTCACGGGCGAGCAGCCGATGCAGATCGCGTACCAGCACGCGAACGACTCCGTCCCGTACCCCAGCGCGACGGTCGCCTCCGTCCCCACCTCGCTCGACGAGCTCGTCCTCTGGGCGACCGAGCGCGACCCGGACATGCGGCCCCGCGACGCCGGTGTCATGCTCGCGCAGCTGCTCGAGGCCGAGCGGCTCATGGGCATCACACCGAGCGACCGGCGCGGCGACACGCAGGCGGTCACCCCGCTCCCGGCGCCCGTCGCCGATCCGGCGCCCGCGACGGCCGTCTTCGATCCGGCGGAGCCCGGGCAGACCTCGGTCTTCGACCCGGCGCCGGCCCCCGGAGCGGTGCTCGTGGTCGACGAGGACGACGACATCGTCGCCCGGCTCGCGAGCAGGCGCCGCGTCCGACGGCGCCGCGGCGTCCTGCTCACGGTGGTCGTCCTCCTCCTGGCGCTCATCGGCGGCGGGACGGCCTGGTGGTTCGGCGAGGGACCCGGCGCGATCGTGTCGATCCCGGACGTCGTCAGCCAGTCGCAGCAGGACGCGACGGCCCAGCTGCAGGCGCAGGGCTTCGAGGTGCAGCCGCAGGAGACGCCCGACCTCACCGTGCCCGCGGGGACGGTCGTGAGCTCCGATCCGCCCGGCGGGCAGGGGGTGCACAAGGGCTCCGTCATCACGCTGACCGTCTCGAGCGGGCCGCGCCAGCTGCCGGTCCCGTCTCTCGCAGGCCTCTCGGAGGCCGACGCTGCCGCCGCGGTGACGGGCGGCTCCTTCACCGTCGGCGACGTCTCGAAGATCTTCGACGCCGACGTCGACGCCGGTGTGGTCGTCTCCGCGTCGCTGCCTGACGGATCGGCGCTGCCCGAGACGATGTCCGAGACCAGCACCATCGCGATGGTGGTGAGCCTCGGACCGATCCCGAACGTCGTCGGCCTCTCGATCGACGACGCGACGGCGAAGGCGGAGGCGGCCGGTCTCGCCCTCGACCGCAGCGGCGAGGACTGGAGCGACACCGTGGCCGCGGGCGTCGTCCTCACGCAGGCGAACCCGGAGGCGCCCGCCGTGACCGGCGACACCGTCTCGGTCGTCGTGTCGAAGGGGCCCGAGCCCGTCGCCGTGCCGAACGTCGTGGGGATGAACCGCGACGAGGCGAAGGCGGCCCTCGAGGCGGCGGATCTGTCGTGGAGCTACTCCCTGACGACGCTCGGCCCGCTGATCGACGCGGCGCCGAACGAGCTGACCAAGGTCACGAACCAGTCCAACAAGGCCGGCGATCTCGTGCAGCGCGGCACGACGATCCAGCTGTCGATCACCATCACGACCTGACGCCGCCGGTCGAGCCCTCAACGAGGACTCGACCGGCGGTCGGGGTCGGATCAGATCGCGCGGCCCCGGAGCTCCTCCGCCACGAGGAACGCGAGCTCGAGCGACTGCATGTGGTTGAGGCGCGGGTCGCAGACCGACTCGTACCGGGTGGCGAGCGTCGCCTCGTCGATGTGCTCCGAGCCGCCGAGGCACTCGGTGACGTCGTCGCCCGTGAGCTCGACGTGGATGCCGCCCGGGTGCGTCCCCGCGGCGCGGTGCGCCTCGAAGAAGCCCTTGACCTCGTCGACCACGTCGTCGAAGCGACGGGTCTTGTAGCCGGTCGGCGTCGTCAGCCCGTTGCCGTGCATCGGATCGGTCACCCACAGCGGCAGGGCGTCGCTCCGCTTGACGGCCTCGAGCAGCGGCGGGAGGGCGTCGCGGATCCTCCCGGCACCCATGCGGGTGATGAAGGTGAGGCGACCGGGCTCCCGCTCGGGGTCGAGCTTGTCGATCAGCTCGAGCATCGTCTCGGGCGTGGTCGACGGGCCGAGCTTCACGCCGATCGGGTTGCGCACCCGCGACAGGAAGTCGACGTGCGCGCCGTCGAGCTCGCGGGTGCGCTCGCCGATCCAGATGAAGTGGCTGGAGGTGTTGTACGGCGTGCCGGTCCGCGAGTCGATGCGCGTCATGGGGCGCTCGTAGTCCATCAGCAGGCCCTCGTGGCCGGTGTAGAACTCAGTGCGCTTCATGCCCTCGAAGTCGGCCCCGCACGCCACCATGAACTTGACCGCGCGGTCGATCTCGCGGGCCAGCTGCTCGTAGCGCTGGTTCTGCGGGTTCTCGGTGAAGCCCTTGTTCCAGTAGTGGACGAGGCGCAGGTCGGCGAATCCACCCTGCGTGAAGGCGCGGATGAGGTTCAGCGTCGAGGCGGCGGTGTGGTAGCCCTGCACGATGCGACGCGGGTCCGCGGCGCGCGACTCCGGGGTGAAGTCGTAGCCGTTGACGATGTCGCCGCGGTAGGCGGGCAGGGTCACGTCGCCGCGGGTCTCGAGGTCGCTCGAGCGCGGCTTCGCGAACTGGCCGGCCATCCGGCCCATCTTGATGACGGGCATGCTCGCGCCGTAGGTCAGGACGACGGCCATCTGCAGCACGGTCTTGACGCGGTTGCGGATCTGCTCGGCGGTCGCTCCGGCGAAGGTCTCGGCGCAGTCGCCGCCCTGCAGGAGGAACGCCTCGCCGCGGGCCGCGGCTCCGAGACGCTCGCGCAGCTGGTCCACCTCGCCGGCGAACACCAGCGGAGGGAGCGCGGCCACCTCGGCGGACGCCGCTCGCACGGCCTCCGCATCGGGCCACTGCGGCTGCTGCTTGATCTCGAGCTCGCGCCAATAGTCCAGGCCGGCGACCACGGAGGGGGCGGCGAGGACGTACGGTTCGTTCGGATCGATGACCACGAGGGTGTTCCCGGTTCTGACGGGCGCCAGCGGCGCGCGGAGGGCCGCCGTCCGGACGGACGGCAGCGGTTGACGAGCTTATAGCCTGGCAGGGCGCTCGGCCGGGAGGGGCCCCCGGCGTCGAGCGGGCGCTCAGCGGGTGAGGGCCGCGCGCTTCTCCTTGACCGAGGTCGCGTAGACGTCGAGGTACTCCTGGCCGCTCAGGGCGAGGAGCTCGTACATGATCTCGTCGGTGATCGAGCGGAGGATGAACCGGTCGCCCTCCATGCCCTCGAAGCGGCTGAAGTCGAGCGGCTCCCCGAAGACGATGCCGATGCGGCCCAGCTTCGGCAGGCGCTTGCCGATGGGCATGATGCGCGCGGTGTCGATCATGGCGACCGGGATGACGGGCACGCGGGCCTCGAGGACCATGCGTGCGACTCCGGTGCGGCCGCGGTACATGCGGCCGTCGGGGCTGCGCGTGCCCTCGGGATAGATGCCCAGGGCGTGGCCGCCCGCGAGGACGCGGAGGCCCGTGTTGAGCGAGGCCTCCGACGCCTTGCCACCGGAGCGGTCGATGGGCAGCATCCCCGTGGCGGTGAAGAACGTCCGCGTCGCCCAGCCCTTGAGGCCCTTGCCGGTGAAGTAGTCGCTCTTGGCGAGGAAGACCATGTTCCGCTCGATCACCAGCGGGAGGATCACGGAGTCGATGAAGGAGAGGTGGTTGCTCGCGAGGATCACGCCGCCGTTCTGCGGCACCTTGTCGGCACCGACCACCCACGGCCGGAAGATCGTCTTCAGGAGCGGGCCCGCGACGATGTGCTTCATGAACCAGTAGAACATCGGGCTCCTCGGCGGTGCGGCGGATCGGGTGCGGCGGGTGCCGCTAGAGGGAGCTCGCGTGCAGGCGCGCCAGGTCGGCGGCCCCCACGACTCCGGCGTCGTTGACGAGCTCCGCGATGCGGAACTCGGGCTCGGGGTGGTAGCCCCGGGCGGGGAGGTTGTCGAGGTAGGCCTGGCGGATGGGGTCCAGCAGGAGGTCGCCCGCCTGCGCCACTCCGCCGCCGATGACGAACATCTGCGGGTCGAGGACGGCGCTCAGGCTGGCCGCCGCCTCGCCCAGCCAGTGGCCGAGCTGTCGCAGCGCCGCGAGGGCGCCGAGGTCGCCGGCGGTGATCAGCTCGGAGATGAGGTGGCCGTTCAGCTCGCCGCCGTTGCGGGCGCGGGCGTCGGCGATGCCCTGGCCGATCCCGCCCGCGTCGGCCAGCTCGCCGGCGAAGCGCTGGAGCGCGCGGCCCGAGCCGTACTGCTCGATGCAGCCGCGGGCGCCGCAGCCGCAGGGCAGGCCTCCGGGGACGACGCGCATGTGCCCGATCTCGGCCGCGGCGCCGAAGCCGCCGCGCAGGAGCCGGTCGTTGATGACGATCGCGCCACCCACTCCGGTGCCGATGGTGAGCATCAGCATGTCGCTGACGAGGCGGCCCGAGCCGTAGCGGAACTCGGCCCAGCCGGCGGCGTTCGCATCGTTCTCGATGATGATCGGCAGGTCGATGCGGGCCGAGAGCTTCTCGCGGAAGGGCTCGTTGCGCCAGTTGATGTTCGGGGCGTAGTAGACGATCGACTGCGAGGCGTCGATGAAGCCGGCGGCGGCGACTCCGACCGCGGAGACGTCTCCCGGGAGCAGGCCGGAGCGCAGATGCTCGACCATCTCGACCACGACGTCGACGATCAGCTCGGGGTGCCCGGCAGGAGTGGGCCGACGGTCCTCGCGGAGGATCCCCCCGAACTCGTCGACCAGGGCTCCGGCGATCTTCGTGCCGCCGATGTCGATCCCGATCGCGTGCACGCGAACCGCCTTCCCGTCGCCACCGGCGCGGCAGCGTCGGCGGGCCGCCCTGAGCGGCGGCCAGGACGAGTGTAGTGACCGCGAGCGCTCCGATGCGGCTCAGCGGCGAGACCCGGCGACGCGTGTCGGCCCTCCTCGCGGAGCCACCCCTGGATCGTTACCCTGAACGGATCCACAGCTTGCGCCGCGCCGGTAGGGTGGAGACGACGTTCATTCAGGTACCGAAGGAGTTGCCGTGGACCAGTTCGATTCCCCCCTGGTGGTTCCGGCCGATCCCCAGGCCAACACGACCGCCCTCCTGCTGGACCGCGTCCGCGAGACACCCGATCGCCCGCTCTTCGCGCTGCCCGACGGCGACGGCTGGCGCGATGTGACGGCGCAGGAGTTCCTCGACCAGGTCACGGCCCTCGCGAAGGGCTTCGTCGCCGCCGGCCTCGAGCCGGGCGAGAAGGTCGGGCTGATCTGCAAGACGCGCTACGAGTGGACGCTGATCGACTTCGCCGTCTGGTTCGCCGGCGGGATCCTCGTCCCGGTGTACGAGACCTCCTCCCCCGCGCAGGTGCAGTGGAACCTCGCCGACTCCGGCGCGCACGCCGTGATCGTCGAGACCCCCGAGCACTTCGCCCGCTTCGACGAGATCCGCGCCGACCTTCCCGAGGTCCGACTCGCCTGGCAGATCGGGCTGGGCGATCTGGACAAGCTCGTCGCGCGCGGCGTCGACGTGCCGGACGCCGAGATCGAGCGCCGCCGCTCGCTGGCGACCGGCACCGACATCGCGACGATCATCTACACCTCCGGCTCCACCGGCCGCCCCAAGGGCTGCATCATCCGGCACTCGAACTTCGTCGAGCTCAGCCGCAACTCGGCGGTCGCCCTGACGGAGCTGATCCACCAGCCCGGCGCGTCGACGCTGCTGTTCATCACCACGGCGCACGTGTTCGCCCGCTTCATCGCGATCCTCTGCGTGCACGGCGGGGTGAAGGTGGGGCACCAGGCCGACACCAGGCAGCTGCTCCCCTCGCTCGCGTCCTTCAAGCCGACGTTCCTCCTGGCCGTGCCGCGCGTGTTCGAGAAGGTCTACAACTCCGCCGAGCAGAAGGCCGAGGCCGGGGGGAAGGGGAAGATCTTCCGCCGCGCGGCCGACGTCGCCGTCGCCCACTCGATGGCGCTCGAGGCGGGCTTGGTGCCGCTCGCGCTGAAGCTGCAGTTCCTCCTCTTCGACCGGCTCGTCTACTCGAAGCTGCGCACCGCCATGGGCGGGAACGTCCGCTTCGCGGTGTCCGGCTCGGCGCCGCTGGGAGACCGGCTCGGGCACTTCTTCCACAGCCTCGGCATCAAGATCCTCGAGGGCTACGGCCTCACGGAGACGACGGCGCCCGCCACGGTCAACCGCACCGAGCGTTTCAAGATCGGCTCGGTGGGCCCGGCGATGCCCGGCGTCTCGATCCGGATCGCGGGCGACGGCGAGATCCAGGTGCGCGGCATCGACGTCTTCGGCGGCTACTGGAACAACGAGGCGGCGACGGCCGAGTCGTTCGACGGCGAGTGGTTCCGCACGGGCGACCTCGGAACCCTGGACGAGGACGGGTACCTGCGCGTCACCGGGCGGAAGAAGGAGATCATCGTCACCGCCGGCGGCAAGAACGTCGCTCCGGCGGCGCTGGAGGATCCGATCCGCGCGAACCCGCTGGTCGGCCAGGTCGTCGTCGTCGGCGATCAGCGCCCGTTCATCGCTGCTCTGGTCACGCTCGACTCCGAGATGCTGCCGACGTGGCTCGCCAACAACGGGCAGGACAAGGGCCTCTCACTCGAGGACGCGGCCGTGAACCCGGTCGTTCTGGCCGAGGTGCAGCGGGCCGTCGATGCGGCGAACGAGCGCGTGTCCCGCGCCGAGTCGATCCGGAAGTTCGTGATCCTCCCGACCGAGTTCACGGAGGCGAGCGGTCACCTGACTCCGAAGATGAGCATCAAGCGCAACGTCATCCTCGCCGACTTCGCCGACACCATCGCCGCCGTCTACTCCGCCGCCCCCGCCACCGAGGGCATCTCCCTCCGCTGACCCCGCGCTCTCCCGCCGTTACCACCAGGCCGTCCCGATCGCAGCCGCCTCCGGGACAGCGCGCCCAGCTCTATCCCGTCGGCGGAACGCCCGACGCTCTCCTCGACGCGCCCCTGTCGCGGTGCCGACCGCGCCGGGCCGGGCAGGGACCGGCTCCCCCTCAACGCAGCCGTATCCGGTGAAGCGCGTGCCAGCGCTTCACCGTCGGCGGAACGCACGACGCTCCACCGAACGCGCCCACCTCGAAAAGCCGACCGCGCCGAGCCGGGCAAGGACCGGCTCGGAATCCAACTCAGAACCAGTCGGATTCCCGGACGGCCTTCATGGCGGCGCGGCGGTCGTCCTGGGAGAGGCGGTCGAGGTAGAGGCGTCCGTCGAGGTGGTCGCATTCGTGCTGGAGGGCCTGGGCCATGAGGCCGTCGCCTTCGAGGACGATCTCGTTGCCGTCGAGGTCGGTGCCGCGGACCTTCGCGTGCGGGTAGCGGATCGCGGGGTACCAGAGGTTCGGGACGGAGAGGCAGCCCTCGTCGACCGGTCGCGGGTCTCCGCTGAGCTCGATGATCTCGGGGTTGAGGATGTACCCGATGACGCCGTCGACGTTGTAGCTGAAGGCGCGGAGGTTGACGCCGATCTGGGGGGCTGCGACGCCGGCGCGTCCGGGCGGTCGGACGCTGTCGACGAGGTCCTCGACGAGGCCGCGGACGCCGGCGTCGACCGTCTCGATGGTCGTGGACGGGGTCTTCAGCACCGGGTCCCCGAAGATGCGGATCTGGCGTTCGGTCATGTGGTGCGCTCCCTCAGGGCCTCCTCCGCGCTCAGGAGGGCGTTCTCGACGACTTCGCTCGCTGCGGGGTGCGGCCAGTACTGGCTGCGGGCGAGTCCGCGGATGCCGGTGCCGGCGCTAGCGGCCTGGACGAGCGGCTGAATGAGGATACTGGCCTGCGGCCCGATGATGTGCGCGCCGAGGAGGGCGCCGTCGAGTCCGACGACCAGGAGGCAGGCGCTGGAGTCGTCCTCGAGCGCCCAGCCGAAGGCGGTGGAGCCGTACTCCTGGGTGACGGTGACGACGTCCAGGCCCTGGTCCCGCGCTTCGGCCGCGGTGAGCCCGAAGTGGGCGATCTGCGGGTGGGCGAAGATCGCGCCGGGCACCGGCGAGAGGGTGTTGGAGAGCAGCTCGCCCGGGTGCAGGAGGTTGTGCGCCACGAGGCGCGCCTCGTGGTTGGCGACGTGCTTGAGCTGCCAGCGGGACGACACGTCGCCGAGGGCGAAGAGGCCGGGCACGGGGCGTCCGCCGGAGAGGACGCGCTGCTCGGTGTCGACGCTGATCCGGCCGTCCTCGTGCAGATCGATCCCGACGGAGGCGGCGGCGACCGTGTCGCTGTTGGGGTCGCGGCCGAGCGCGACGAGCAGCAGGTCGGTCTCGACCGTCGTGCCGTCGCTGAGGGCGACGCGGAGCCCGTCAGGGCGGGCGTCGACGCTCTCGGCGCTCACTCCGGTGAGCACCGTGTACCGCTCGGCGGCGATCCCGGTGAACCGGCGCGAGACGTCCTCGTCGAGGGCGCGGAGGAGGCGGTCGCCGCGGACGGCGACGGTCACGGCCGTGCCGAAGGAGGAGAAGACGTGGGCGAACTCGACGGCCACCGCGCCGCCGCCGAGGATCAGCATCCGCTCGGGGAGCTCGTCGAGCCGCATGACCGAGGACGAGTCCTGGATGCGGGGGTCCGGCTCGTACGCGGCGAGGAGCGGCCTGGGCCGCGAGCCGGCGGCCACGACCACCTGCGGAGCACTGATGCGGGCACCGCTGGCGCTGACGAGGACGTGCGGGCGGTCGCCGTCTCCGAGCGACTCGAAGCCGAAGCTCTCGCGGAGGACGGTCACGTTCGGGGAGCGCTGATCGCGGTACTCGAACCCGCCCTCGCTGATCGCGTCGATCCGGCCGAAGACCCGGTCGCGCACCTCGGCCCACTCGGGGCGGCGCAGGCGGGAGTGGACGCCGATCGGGCCGCCCTGGTCGACGTCGGTGATCACGTCGGCGACATGGACGAACATCTTGGTCGGGATGCAGCCGGCGTTGAGGCAGGTGCCGCCGAACCACTCCCCGTCGTCGAGGATCGCGACCCGCAGGCCGTCGAACTCCGGACCGACGATCGAGTTGCCGGAGCCGGCCCCGATGACGATCAGGTCGAAGGAGTCGGTGGTCGCGTCGGGTCCGTCGGTGCGGTCCTGGAACGCGGCGGACGCCGCCTCGGAGCCCCGGGGCTCAGACACGTCGGACCGGCATGCCCTCGACCACGAGCGCGGCGAGCAGGCGTGCGGCGTCCTTCGTGCCCTCGCGCAGCTGCTCCCACTTCACCACGGATCCGGCGGCGAGCACCGGGTCGTAGGGGATGCGGACGATGTCGCGGACGCGGGAGCGGAAGTGCGACTCGATCTCCTCCAGCTTCACCAGGCTCGTGCCCTGCGTCGCCGTGTTGAGCGCGACGACCGCGTTGCGCACCAGGGCGCCGTAGCCGTTCGCGTCCAGCCAGGTGAGGGTCTCGGAGGCCAGGCGGGCCTCGTCGACGCTGCCGCCCGAGACGATCACCACCGTGTCGGCGCGCTGCAGCGTGGGCCGCATCACCGAGTGCACGATGCCCGTGCCGCAGTCGGTGAGCATGATCGAGTAGAAGCGCTCGACCAGGTCGGCGACCACGTTGTAGTCGTCCTCGTCGAAGGCCTCGGAGAGCTGCGGGTCGGTGTCGGAGGCGAGGACGTCGAGGCGGGTCTCGTCGCGGGAGACCATCGTCGAGAACTCGGTGAATCCGGTCACACCGGCCGCGCGGTTCACGACGTCGCGGACGGTCGCCCGCGTCTGCTTGGGGACGCGCTCGGCCAGGGTGCCGCGGTCGGGGTTCGCGTCGACCGCGATGATGCGGTCCTCGCGCGCGTCGGCGAGGGCCATGCCCAGGAGCGTCGTGACCGTGGTCTTGCCGACGCCGCCCTTGCGGGTCATGACCGGGACGAAGCGGGTGCCGCCCTCGAACTGCCGGCCGATCCGCTCGTCCATCGCCTTCCACGCCCTCACCTTCGCGGAGTCGCCGAGGTTGACCGTGTGGAAGGTCAGGCCGTAGAGGAAGCGGTGCCAGCCGCCCGTGGGAGCGGGACGGGTCTTGCGGTTGACCTCCAGGAGCCTGTCCGGGGTGAGCATCGACGCCGACTCGGGCACGGCGGCGCTCGGCGCGGACGGGGCGGGAGCGGCGCTCGAGGACTCGGCGCGGAGGCGGTCGCGGCGCGTGGGGACGGCAGCGGGCTCCCCCGCGGACTCGGACGCCGCGGGCTTCTCGGCGGACTCCGCTCGGGCGGGGATCCCCGCCGAGACCGGTCCGTTCGCGCCGGACGGGTGAGCGGGAGCCGGTGAGGGGGTCGGAGCAGGACTCGGCTCCGGGGGCACGAGAGCGTGCGAGCGCGAGGGCGGCAGGCCGAGGCGGCCGACGTCGATCGCGTCCTCGTCCTCGACCGGAGCAGGGGCGGTGGAGCGGCGCCGCGGGCCGGGCGGGGTGATCCGCACGCCGTCGGGCAGGAGGGTCGGAGCGGTGTCGCTCGCTCGCGGGGAGTACTGACCCGATTCCCGAGCCGCGTCCATGGCGGTCCGCGGCGTGGGACCGGTGCCGGTGTCGGGCTGTTCGTCGTTGCGCTCATCCATGCGAACGAGCCTCCTTCCGCTCAGGACGAGTGTACCGGCGGGCCCGGATCGCGCCGGGCGGCTTGGTCGGAGCGCGCTCCGACTGCTAGAGCGGCCCGCTTCCGGAGGCGGCGCGGACGGCGCGTGCAGCGAACGGTTAGGTTCTGCCGCCCGGAGGAACGTAAAGTAGTCAGCCATGCATGTACTCAGCGTGAGCTCCCTCAAGGGCGGCGTCGGCAAGACCACGGTGACGCTCGGCCTTGCATCCGCGGCGTTCTCGAAGGGCCTGCGAACGCTGGTCGTCGACCTCGATCCCCAGTCCGACGTGTCGACCGGAATGGACATCAACGTCGCCGGCCACCTCAACATCGCCGACGTCCTGACGTCGCCGAAGGAGAAGATCGTCCGCTCGGCGATCGCCCCCTCCGGCTGGACCAAGGAGCACCACGGCACGATCGACGTGCTGATCGGAAGCCCCTCCGCGATCAACTTCGACGGGCCGCACCCCAGCATCCGCGACATCTGGAAGCTCGAGGAGGCCCTCGCGAGCGTCGAGGCCGACTACGACCTCGTGCTGATCGACTGCGCCCCCTCGCTCAACGCCCTGACCCGCACGGCCTGGGCCGCGAGCGACCGCGTCGCCGTCGTCACGGAGCCGGGCCTGTTCTCGGTGGCCGCCGCCGACCGGGCGCTCCGGGCGATCGAGGAGATCCGCCGCGGACTCAGCCCGCGCCTCCAGCCGCTGGGCATCATCGTCAACCGCGCCCGCGTCCAGTCGCTGGAGCACCAGTTCCGGATCAAGGAGCTGCGCGACATGTTCGGACCGCTCGTGCTCAGCCCGCAGCTCCCGGAGCGCACCTCCCTCCAGCAGGCGCAGGGCGCGGCGAAGCCCGTGCACGTCTGGCCCGGGGAGAGCGCTCAGGAGATGGCGCACAACTTCGACCTGCTGCTCGACCGCGTGATCCGCACCGGTCGCATCGGCGAGCAGGTCCCCGCCGCGACCTAGGGCCGGCGGGTCCGCCGGACTCCTCCGGCTCGAGGTCTCGGGACGCGGGCGATGCTCGGTGCCCGAGGAGTGCCAGGGACGGCGCCGGCGGACGCTCGGCGTCGGAGTTCAGCGCGGACTCTCGATGCGCGGGCGGAGCCCATCGTCGGATCCGCAGGGCGGGACACGGACGGAGCCCGTCATCGGACCAGCAGGGTGAGCGGGCGTGATCGGCGGGGAGCTCGCGTCCGGCGGACGGTTCGCGCGGGCGGGGCCCGCCATTCGACCAGCACGGTGACACTCGGGTGGCGCCCGTTGCTCACACAGCGCGGCTGCAGGCGGGTCCGCTTCTAATCGGCTGAGCGTGCGAAGGGGACCCGGGAGTCCCCGGAGCAGCGGCAGACCCGCGAGGGGTGGGCGGTCAGCCGACGCGGCGGGAGGCGCGGCGCTGGGCGAGCTCGTCGCCCGGGTCGACCGACTGGTGGTCGAGCTCGACGAGGCTCGACTCGACCTCGCGGAGGACCTTGCCGACGGCGATGCCGAAGACGCCCTGGCCGCGGCTGAGCAGGTCGATGACCTCGTCGTTCGAAGTGCAGAGGTAGACGCTCGCGCCGTCGCTCATCAGGGTCGTCTGCGCGAGGTCGTCGACCCCGGACTCGCGGAGCTGGTTGACCGCCGTGCGGATCTGCTGGAGCGAGATCCCGGTGTCGAGCAGGCGCTTGACCAGCTTCAGCACGAGGATGTCGCGGAAGCCGTAGAGGCGCTGCGTGCCGGAGCCGGACGCGCCGCGCACGGTGGGCTCGACGAGCTCGGTCCGCGCCCAGTAGTCGAGCTGACGGTAGGTGATCCCCGCGGCGCGCGCCGCGACGGCCCCGCGGTAGCCCGCGTCGGCGTCGAGCTCGGGCAGTCCGTCGGTGAACAGGACGAGGTCGCGCTGGCCGCTGACGTCGCGGCTGACTTCTCTCATCCCTGTGCCTCTCGGATCCGGACGCCGGATCCTCCGAACGCGCTCCCTACCGTACCGACCGGCGCAGGCCGAGTAAACGACATCGGCCTCGGCGCCGCGGCGTGTCGCACGGGCCGCCCGACGGCCGGCGGCGCGGCCCTCACGAGCGGGCGATCCGCGAGAGGGCGCTGCGCACCATCGCCCCGCGGATCGTGCCCAGCTGGGTCGCGAGCCCCACCGCGTTCTCGGCAGCGCCGGCGGAGCCGGACGCCTCTCCGCGGCGGGCGCTGGAGGCGACGACGCTCTCGATGAGCGACATCTCGCGCTCGACGGCGACGCGGAGCGGTCGGAGATGGCGGGGCTCGATACCGGATCGGCCGAGGTCGACGAGCGCCTTGAGCGTCGTCACGGCCTCGTCCCCGAACACGTCGCCGCCCCGCACGAGCCCGGCGGCGATGGCCTCCTGGACGAGAGCGGGCGTGGCACCGGACTCGGCCGCGAGGCCCTCGCGGGTCAACCGCGTGGCGGGGCCGAGGAGCGAGGCGCTCGGACCCCCGACACCGGCCGGCAGGGCGGGCTCGCGTCCGGCGTCGATGTCGTCGAGGTATCCGCGGATGACCTTGAGGGGGAGGTAGTGGTCGCGCTGCAGAGCGAGGATCATCCGGAGCCGCTCGACGTCGGAGCCCGAGAACTTGCGGTAGCCGGAGTCGGTGCGGGCCGGCGAGACGAGCCCCTGCTCCTCGAGGAAGCGCAGCTTGGACGGGGTGACGTCCGGGAACTCACTGGTCAGCCTGGCCAGCACCTGCCCGATGCTCAGCAGAGCGGCGGAGCCGGTGGGGAGGGCGCGCGCGGAGGAGCGGCCCACGGCTCACGCGTCCGGAGCGGCGACGAGGTCGGCGCGGGACGCGTAGAAGGTGAGTCGGAACTTGCCGACCTGCACCTCGGAGCCGTCGGTGAGGATCGCGGACTCGATCCGGACCCCGTCGAAGTAGGTGCCGTTCAGGGAGCCGAGGTCGTGGACCTCGAACGCCGTGCCGCGGCGGACGAACTCGGCGTGCCGGCGCGAGACCGTGACGTCGTCGAGGAAGATGCCCGCGTCGGGGTGACGGCCGACCGTCGTGGAGTCGGTGTCGAGGAGGAAGCGGGCGCCGGTGTTCGGTCCGCGGCGCACGACCAGCAGCGCGGATCCCGAGGGCAGAGCCCCGACGGCCTCGGCCTCCTCGCGGGACGCGCGGTTGTCGAGAGCGGCGAGCTGGGCACCGATGTCGTCGGTGAACGTCAGAGTCGTCTCCGTCGACGGCTCACCGGGAACGGAATTGTGCTGGGCGGATGATGCTCCACCGACGGGCTCGACCAAGACGTACCTCCTATCAGGTCAGCGTATCCGAATCGTGACCCTCGTCGGACCCCTGAGCACCTGTGCGGACCCCCAGGACGAGGTCCCGCGTCTGGACGGCGTAGACGATCCCGGCCCACCAGTAGAGGAATGCGCCCCACAGCGCGAAGGCCCAGGCGATGGGGAGCGAGGCGGGCGCGAGGGCCGGGAACGCCTGCCCCAGCATGATCAGCGGGAGCGCGTAGAAGAGGCAGAAGGTCGCGAATTTCCCCAGGTGGTGCACGGGAAGCGGTCCGTAGCCGTTGTTCGCCAGGACGACCGCCAGGACCACGAGCATCAGGTCGCGGGCGAGCAGCACGGCGACCAGCCACCAGGGCACCAGTCCGCGGGCCGCGAGGCCCAGGACGGTGGCGAAGATGTAGAGCCGGTCGGCGGCCGGATCGAGGACGCGTCCGAGGCGCGTCATCTGGTCGAAGCGGCGCGCGATCCAGCCGTCGAGGTAGTCGGTGAGGCTCGAGACCACGAGGGTCAGGAGCGCGAGCGCGTCCTCGCCGAGGACCACGAGCACGAGGAACACCGGCACCAGGGCGAGGCGCACCATGCTGAGGACGTTCGGGACCGTCCAGATCCGGTCCTCACCGGTGCGCGCCATGCGCCCAGCCTAGGCGGGGCGCACGGCGGCGTGGTCAGCGCTTGTCGCGCCAGACCCGCTCGAACGGCAGGCGCCAGGCGTGCGGCGCGATCAGCTGGTGGATGGCGTTCGGCCCCCAGGAGCCGGGCGCGTAGAGACGGACGGGCGGCGGATCCTGCAGGAGGGGCGCGGAGACCTCCCAGAGCCGCTCGATGCCCTCCGCGGTGGTGAACAGCGTGTGGTCTCCGCGCATCGCGTCGAGGATCAGGCGCTCGTAGGCCTCGAGCGCGTCGCCCGCGCGGTCGGTCTCCTGGAGCGCGAACTGCATGCTCAGCTTGTCGAGCCGCATGCCGGGACCGGGGCGCTTCCCGTAGAACGAGAGCGAGACCTTCGAGGCGTCCGCCAGGTCGAAGGTGAGGTGGTCCGGGCCGTGGGCACCGACTCCGGAGCCCTGCGGGAACATGCTCTTCGGGGGCTCGCGGAACGCGATCGAGATGATGCGCTGGCCCTCGGCCATCCGCTTGCCGGTGCGGAGGTAGAACGGCACTCCCGCCCAGCGCCAGTTGTCGATCTCGCACTTCAGCGCGACGAAGGTGTCGGTCTCGGAGTCGGCGGCGACGCCCGGCTCGTCGCGGTAGCCGATGTACTGGCCGCGCACCACGTTCTCGGGGTTCAGCGGACGCATCGAGCGGAAGACCTTGTTCTTCTCCTCGCTGATGGCCTGGGGCTCCAGCGCGGTCGGCGGCTCCATCGCCATGAACGCCAGCACCTGGAAGAGGTGGGTGACGACCATGTCCTTGTACGCGCCGGTGGACTCGTAGAACTCGGCGCGACGGTCGAGCGTGAGGCGCTCGGGGATGTCGATCTGGACGTGATCGATGAAGTTGCGGTTCCAGATGGGCTCGAAGAGGCCGTTGGCGAAGCGGAAGGCGAGGATGTTCTGCGCCGGCTCCTTGCCGAGGAAGTGGTCGATCCGGAAGATCTGCTCCTCGCTGAAGGTCTCGTGGAGCTCCGCGTTGAGGACGACCGCGCTCTCGAGGTCGACGCCGAACGGCTTCTCCATGATGATCCGCGAGCGCTCGACCAGCCCGGCCTCGGCGAGCATCCGCACGACGGAGAGAGCTGCCCTGGGCGGGACGCTGAGGTAGTGCAGCCGGCTCACGTCCGGGCCGAGGACCGCCTCGGCGTCGGTCACGGCGGCGGCCAGCGCGGCCGGGCCGGCGGACTGCGGGACGTAGCGGAGCTTGGACGCGAACTCGTCCCACTGCGCCGGCGTCAGGGAGCGGCTCCCGAACTCGTCGTAGGCCAGCTTCGCGAAGGCGCGGAACGAGGCGTCGTCGTGCTCCTCGAGCGAGGTGCCGACGATCTGCAGGTCCGGTGCGAGGGAGGAGAGCGCGAGGTGGGCCATCCCCGGGATGAGCTTGCGCCGGGCCAGGTCGCCGACGGCGCCGAACAGCACGACGACATGGGGTGCCGCCTGCTCGGTCTGGACGGCGGGAGCGGGGGGTGCGGTTGTCACGGTCACCCCTCGATCATTCCAGTTCGGATCGTGACGCAGGCGTCATGTGCTCGATACGCACCGCCGCTAAGGTCTCTCCCGTGCATCCGTTCTCCGACGCGTCCGCCGCGACCGCAGCACCCGCCTCCGCCACCGCCCCCTCCTCCGCCGACGGGACGACCGCGCCTCCGCTCGACGAGAGGATCCGCGCCGACGTCCACCTGCTGGGCGAGCTGCTCGGCCAGGTGCTCCGCGAGTCGGGCGAGCCCTCCCTCTACGAGGACGTGGAGCGCCTGCGCGCGCTCACGATCAGCGCCTACGACAGCGGCGACGCCGCCGGGACCGCGGAGGCGGAGGAGTTCGTCGCCTCGCTCACGCTCGAGCGCGCCGAGGAGGTCGCCCGGGCGTTCACCTGCTACTTCCACCTCGTCAACGTGGCGGAGGAGTTCCACCGCGTCCGCGTGCTGCGCCGGCGCGAGGCCGACGCCGGCGCGCAGTCGCCCGAGGACTCGATCCTCGCCTCGATGCGCCGGCTGACCGGGGAGCTCGGGGAGGACGAGGCGTTCGCGCGCCTGTCCCGACTGGAGTTCCGCCCGGTCCTCACGGCGCACCCGACCGAGGCGCGCCGCCGCGCAGTGGCCTCGACCATCCGCCGCATCAGCGACCTGCTCGAGCAGCGCGACGACCCGCGCATGGGCGGCGTCGTGCTGGTGGAGATCCGCCGCAAGCTGCTGGCCGAGGTCGACACGCTGTGGCGCACCGCTCCGCTGCGCGAGTCCAAGCCCACTCCCCTCGACGAGGTGCGCACCGCGATGAGCGTCTTCGACGAGTCGCTGTTCTCGGTGCTCCCCCGCGTCTACCGCCGCCTCGACGACGCTCTGCTCGGCGAGGGCTCGGGCACCCGGGCTCCGGTCGCACCGGCCTTCGTCCGCCTGGGCACCTGGATCGGCGGCGACCGCGACGGCAATCCCTTCGTCACCGCCGAGACGACCCTCGCTGCGGTGGACATCGCCTCCGAGCACGTCCTCATGGGCCTCGAGCGGGTCGCCCGCCGCGTGGGCCGCGCGCTGACCCTCGACGCGTCGACCACTCCCCCGTCGGCCGCCGTCGAGGCGCTCTGGGCCTCCTGCGTCGAGCGGGCTCCCGAGCTCGCCGCCGACATCGCCGAGCGCTCGCCCAACGAGGCGCACCGCCGCGTCCTGCTCTTCGCGGCCGAGCGCCTGGCCGCGACCCGGTCCGAGGGGCCGCTGGCCTACTCCGCCGCCGCCGAGCTGCTGGCCGAGCTGCGCACCCTCCAGGAGTCCCTGGTCGAGGCCGAGGACGTCCGCGCCGCCTACGGCGACCTCCAGGACTTCGTCTGGCAGCTCGAGACCTTCGGCTTCCACCTCGCCGAGATCGAGGTGCGCCAGCACTCGAAGGTGCACCGCGAGACGATCGCCGCGATCCGCGCCGGCGAGGAGCTCGACGAGCGCGGCCTCGAGGTCCTGTCGGTGTTCCGGGCGATCGCGAAGGTCCAGGAGCGCTTCGGCACCGACGCGGCGAGGCGGTACATCGTCTCCTTCACGCAGTCGGCCGACGACCTGCGGACGGTCTTCGAACTGGCCGAGGCGGCGACCGACGGCAAGCCGCCGATCATCGACGCGGTCCCGCTCTTCGAGACCTTCGCCGACCTCGACGCCTCGACCGACATCCTCGCCGAGATGATCCGCCTCCCCCAGGTGCAGGCGCGCCTCGCGGCCACCGGCAACCGGCTCGAGGTGATGCTCGGCTACTCCGACTCGTCGAAGGACGTCGGACCGGTCTCGGCGACGCTCGCGCTCTACGACGCGCAGGCGCGCATCGCGCAGTGGGCGGCCGACGAGGGCATCGTGCTCACGCTGTTCCACGGGCGCGGCGGAGCGCTCGGCCGCGGCGGCGGGCCGGCCAACCGGGCCGTCCTCGCGCAGCCGCCCGGATCGGTGGACGGCCGCTTCAAGCTGACGGAGCAGGGCGAGGTCATCTTCGCCCGCTACGGCAACCCGGACATCGCCACCCGGCACATCGAGCAGGTGGCGGGAGCGACGCTGCTCGCCTCCTCCCCCGCTGTCGGCGAGCGCAACGCGGGCGCCGCGGAGCGCTTCGCCGAGGTGGCGGCGACGATGGACCGCGAGTCGCGCCGCCGCTTCTTCGAGCTCGTGAAGGCCGACGGCTTCGCGCCGTGGTTCGCCCGGGTCACCCCGCAGGAGGAGGTGGGCCTGCTCGCCCTCGGCTCGCGTCCGGCCCGCCGCGGCCTCTCCGTCGAGTCGCTCGAGGACCTGCGAGCGATCCCGTGGGTCTTCGCCTGGACCCAGGCCCGCGTCAACCTGACCGGCTGGTTCGGGCTGGGCAGCGCGCTCGAGGCCGTCGGCGACCTCGACCTGCTCCGCGAGGCCTACGCCTCCTGGCCGCTGTTCACGACGATGGTCGACAACGTCGAGATGTCGCTCGCGAAGACCGACGAGGGCATCGCCCGCCGCTACCTCGCCCTCGACTCCCGCGACGACCTCGCCGGACTCGTGCTCGACGAGATGGCGCTCACCCGCCGGTGGGTGCTCTCGATCACCGGCGAGGAGAGCCTGCTCACGGGCCACCGCGTGCTCGGCCGTGCCGTGCGCCTGCGCACCCCGTACGTCAACGCGCTCTCGCTCCTGCAGCTGCGCGCACTGAAGGCGCTCCGCACCGACCCGGGCGGATCCGGTACGGAGCAGAACCAGCGGCTGCTCCTGCTCGCGGTCAACGGAGTCGCGGCGGGTCTGCAGAACACCGGCTGATCCCGGCTCGGAACGACGGAACCCCCGGCGGCCTCACGGCTGCCGGGGGTTCTCGTGCGTCTGCGGGCGCCTCCCGCCTGCGGAGCGGGTCGAGGCGCCGGGCGGATCAGGCCTGCGGGGCGACGCCGGCCTCCTGAGCGGCCTTCGCCTCCTCGTACTGGCGGCGCACCTCGACCATGTCGAGGCCGCGGACCTGCTCGATCAGGTTGTCGAGCGCGGGGGCGGGCAGGGCGCCGGGCTGAGCCATCAGCGGGATCCCGTCGCGGTACACCACGAGGGTGGGGATGGAGGAGATGCCGTAGCTCGCGGCGAGCTGCTGCTGGTCCTCCGTGTCGACCTTCGCGAACGTGATGTCGGCGTTCTTCTCGCTCGTGGCCTCGAAGACCGGAGCGAACTGCTTGCACGGGCCGCACCAGTCGGCCCAGAAGTCGATGAGGACGATGCCGTCGGCGATCGTCTGGTCATGGGAGTCGAGGGTCATCGCAGTCGTAGCCATGGGGGATGCAACCGGGTGCCCCCGCGGCCTATTCCCGGGCGGGATCGAGGAGGTCGAGCAGCGAGCGCGGACCGACCACGGCGGCCCCGAGCGCCTCGACGCGGGCGGCCAGTCCCCGGTCGGCCGTGACGACGACCGCGGTCTCGAGCGCGCCGACCAGCTCGACGATCGCGTCGTCGCCCGAGCCGTCGGCCGAGTGGACCGTGAGCCGCTCCGTGAGAGCGCCCGCCTCCGGGCGGGCGGCGCGCGCCGCTCCCTCGAGCACCACGGCGATGCGCGGCCAGACCGTGTCGGCGTCGATCCCCAGGAGACGGCCGGGGACGCCGGCCTCCGCGAGGCGGGCCAGGGAGGCGAGGAGGCGCTCCGCGGCGCCGGCGCGGTCGCGCCACCAGCCGTCGGGGCGTGAGCCGACCACGTTGGCGGCGTCCACGACGAGCACCGGGATCGAGGAGCCGAGCGCGCGCAGACCCGGCCAGGCCGCTCCGAAGCCCGGGTGCAGCGGCAGGGAGTCGACCTCGTCGGGGGCGACCCAGCGCAGCTCGGTGCTCTCGGCGTCGCTGATACGGGGAGTGAAGTGCTCGCGGGACTCGGCCAGGACTGTGGAGTAGCTCCACGGTCCGATCACGACGACGCTGGAGAGCACGGGCCGGATCAGGTCGGCGGGGACGCCCGCCTCCTCCTCCGACTCCCGGAGGGCCGCCTCGAAGGCCGTCTCCTCGGGGTGACGGGCGCCGCCGGGCAGCCCCCAGGTGTCCCCGAAGTGGCTCCAGCTGACGCGGTGCTGGAGCAGGACGCGTCCCGACGGATCGCGCAGGAGGAGGCCGGCGGCGCCGAAGCGCCCCCAGAAGCGGCGTCCGTCGCCGATCTCGACCCAGCCGTCGCCGAGCGACGCGTCGAAGGGGTGGCGCGGGAGCACGGCGTCCGCGCCGGGGTCCTCGCTGGTCATGCCCTCCAGCCTCCCACACCGCGCCCGCCGCACCCGACCCCGACGGGCTGGCAGAATCGGACGATGCGCCGCTCGAGACCCCTCCGCCTCGCGACGCTCGCCTGGCTCGCGCTGATCGCCCTGATCACGCTGACGCCCGCGCCCTACCCGGCCGGGGAGCCCAACGCGCTGATCCGCGGGATCATCGCCTTCCTCGCTTCCACGCCGCTCACCGGCTGGTTCGACTTCGACGTGGCGGAGTTCACCGCGAACGTGCTGCTCTTCGTGCCGCTCGGTGCGCTGATCGCCGCGCAGTTGCCGGCGGGTCGCCGCCTGTGGGCCGCCGTCATCGGGCTCGCCGTGTCGGCGGCCGTCGAGACAGCGCAGCTGCTGTGGCTGCCGACCCGCGTCTCCGACGTGCAGGACCTCGTCTCGAACGGCAGCGGCTCCCTGATCGGCGCCCTGCTGACGATCGCGCTGCTCCGCTTCTCCCCCCGCCGCCGCTCCCGGAAGGACCGCACCGCCCATGCCCGCTGAGACCCTCGTCGTCCTCGACCGACCCTCCCTCGACGCCGAGGCGCACTCGCCGGGAGGACCCGCGCACCGCATCGATCCGAGCGGGCGCGGCGATCTGGACGTCACCGACCTCGGCTTCACCCGCGGCGACGGCGTGTTCGAGACGATCAACCTGGTCGACGGACGGCTCCAGGCGCTCGACGCGCACCTGGACCGCTTCGAGCGCTCGGCCCGGATGCTCGACCTGCCCCGGCCGGACCGGCCCGCCTGGCTCGAGGCGATCGGAGCGGCGGTGGCCGCGCACCCGCCCGTCGCCGAGGCGATGGTGAAGACGATCCTGACCCGCGGCGTCGAGGGCGGCGGGCGGCCCACCGGCGTCGTCTTCGTCCAGACCAGCCCGGACTTCGGCCCGGCCCGCCGCGACGGCGTGCGCGTGGTGCTCCTGGACCGCGGGCTGCGCTCGGACGTGCAGTCGACGTCCCCCTGGCTGCTCGCCGGCGCGAAGACGCTCTCGTACGCGGTGAACCGTGCAGCCGCGCGGGAGGCCGCCCGGCGCGGCGCCGACGACGCCCTGTTCGTGTCGAGCGACGGCTACCTGCTCGAGGGGCCGACCTCGAACCTCGTGCTGCTGACGGGCGGGGAGCTCGTGACTCCTCCGCCGAGCCTCGGGCTGCTGCCCGGCACCACGCAGGCCGACCTGTTCGCGCTCGCGCCGGGCCTCGGCCTCGAGACGGCGGTGCGTCCGCTGCGCTCGGGCGATCTGGAGGCGGCGGACGCGGCGTGGCTGGTCTCGAGCGCGCGCAACGCCGCTCCCGTCCGCGCCGTCGACGGGACCGACCGCCGCGTCGACGCCGACCTCTCGGCCCGGATCAACGCCGCGCTGCTCGCCCGCTGAGACTCCGATCCTCCCCCGTGGGACGCCCCGCGCCGAGCGCGGACGGCGTCCCGGAGGAGAGAGGGCTCAGGAGAGGCCGTCGACGTCCGCGGGGCCGCGGCTGATCAGTCCGCCGCGGACGTGCTCGACGGTGGGGTCGAGCTGCACCGGATCGCGCTCGTCCGCCGCCTCGTCGTTGATCACGGCCGAGACGATGCCGCGCCAGTCGGTGCCCTCGGCCACGGCGTCCTCGGAGCCGACGCGGCGCGTGACGAACACGGCCTCCGACTCCTCGCCCGCGTGCGAGATGACGGCGAGGACGCCGACGGTGCGACCGCCCGGGTGCTCGATCCGCCACTCCTCGTGCCCGGACGGGACGAGCGAGAACTCCAGGCCCGCGTGCGGGAAGCCGGTGGGGCGCAGCTCGGACGGGGATCCGCTCTGCGGAGGCGCGCCGCGGGTGGGGACCCCGGTGCCCTCGCCGCTCGTCGTGCTCATGCCGACGTCGCCGCGGGTTCCGCCGGCTCCGGAGCTGTCGTTCGCCGCGACCATGCGGTCGTCGCCGCTCCGCAGCGCGTCGTCCGCTCCGGTGTAGATGCTGTCGTCTCGGTTCATGGGAACCTCCTTGTCGGCGGCCAGTGTAGGACCGCGGGGTGGGTGGCGAGCGGGCGCCGTTCGTAGACTGGGGGGATGCAGATCCCGGTGACCGGTGCCGTGCGGGTGGACGCGTGGCTCTGGGCGGTGCGCATCTACAAGACGCGCTCCGCCGCGACGACCGCGGCTCGGGCCGGCCACATCCGCGTCAACGGCGAGCGGGCCAAGGCGGCGCAGACCGTGCGGGTGGGCGATGAGGTCCGCGCCCGGATCGGCGGCTTCGACCGGGAGCTGATCGTCCGCGGACTCGTGGTCAAGCGGGTCGGTGCGCCGGTGGCCGCCGAGTGCATGGAGGACCGGACACCCCCGCCGCCACCCCGGGAGTCCGCGCCGGGCGTGATCGTCCGTGACCGCGGAGCGGGCCGCCCGACGAAGCGCGACCGGCGCGACATCGAGCGCCTCCGCGGATTCTGACCGCGCGACCCGGCAGCGGCCTCAGGGGGCGAGCGCGCGCAGGCGCTCCAGGAGCCCCTCCGCCGCCTCGTCGAGGAACCGCTGCTGCAGCTCGTCGCCGACCTGGACGAGGGCGATGTCGGTGAAGCCCGCCTCGATGTAGGGCACGAAGCTCTGGGCGAGCTCGTCGAGGTCGGGGCCGCAGGCGATCTGCTCGGCGACGTCCTCCGGGCGCACGAACTGGCTCGCTCCGGCGAAGCCGGCGGGGGTCGGCAGATCGGAGTTGACCGCCCAGCCGCCGGCGAACCAGCGGAACTGCTCGTGGGCCAGCGCCACTCCCTGCTCCTTGTCCGGCGCCCAGCAGATCGGGATCTGGCCGATCGTGCGCGAGGGGGCGGCGTCCGCACCGCGGACCGCGGTCCACTGCGAGATCAGCTCCGCGTCGGGCTCGGTCGTGATGAGGTGGTCGCCGATCGGCGCGAAGCGGGCGATCGACTTCTCCCCCGAGACCGCCAGGCCGATCTCGACCGGCGTGTCCGGCAGGTCCCAGATGCGGGCGGAGTCGACGCGGAAGTACTCGCCCTCCCAGGTCACCAGCTCGCCGGTGTGCAGCTCGCGGATGAGGTGGACGGCCTCCTCGAGCATGTCCTGGCGCACGGCGACCGAGGGCCAGCCCTCGCCGACGACGTGCTCGTTGAGGTTCTCGCCCGAGCCGAGGCCGAGCGTGAAGCGGTCGTCGGAGAGGATCGCGAGCGTCGCGGCCTTCTGCGCGACCACGGCCGGGTGGTAGCGGATGGTCGGCGCGGTGACGTAGGTCGTGAGGTCGATGGTCGACGTGGCCTGCGCGACCGCTCCGAGCAGCGTCCAGGCGTAGGAGGCGTGCCCCTGCTCGGTCAGCCACGGCGAGTAGTGGTCGCTCGAGACCGCGAACTCGAAGCCGAGCCTCTCGGCGTCGACCGCGTAGCCCACCAGCTGCTTGGGTCCGCTCTGCTCGGTCATCAGGGTGTATCCGAATCGCACCATGGTCCGTCCTCGTTCCGCTCGTCGTGGGATGCCCGGGGGCACGTCCCATGGTGGGCGGGGCGCCGGATGCGCGCTAACCCCTTGCCCCGGTCGCGAGCGGCGGCTAGCGCGGCGTCAGACGAAGCGGATGCGGTTCTGCACGCGGGTGCGGACCTCGAACGACTCGCCGTACCCGCCGAGCCGCGGGTCGTCCGTGCCGGAGCGCAGCAGCTGCGGCAGCAGCGAGCGGCGGATGACGACGGCGCCCTGGTGCCTGCCGCGCTCGACCTGCTCGAACGGCTGCTCCAGCGCGTCGTCCGGCACGACCACGACGCTCGTCGAGAAGCGGACGCCCAGCTCGCGGCCGAGACGGCGCGCGGCCTTCGCGAGCGAGGCGATCGGCTTCTCGTCCTCGGCGATCCCGGGGCCCTCCAGCTCGCCCTTCTTCAAGCGGACCGGGTCGCCCCAGTCGGCGGAGGTCAGCGCGAGCAGGCCGGCCGGCCCGAGCACGAGGTGGTCGATCTTGAGCCCGCCGTCGCCGACCGCGACGTCGTTCCAGATCGTGTAGGCGATGCCGAGCGCGCCGACGAGCGCGGCCGTCGCCTCCTCGGCCTGAGCCTTCGCGAGCCAGGAGCGGATCTCGCGAGGAGCGGAGCGGACGATCGCCGGGTCGAAGGGGTCCTCGGTCTCGACGCCGCGGCCGAGCCACTCGCGCACCAGGCGCAGGTAGTACTCGCGCGCCGCGCCTCCCGGGTGACCGTAGGAGCGGGCGCGCACGGCCGAGGCGGTCTGCGGGCGCGGCGAGCCGGTGTACGGCGACTGCGGGGAGGACCTCCCGGGGGCGGGAGCGCCTCGGTCGTAGTCGCCGCGGGCGGAGGCGCTGCCGATCCGCTCCCAGGCGAGCTGCACCGCGTGGAACGACGCGGCGTCGCCTCCCGTGTCCGGATGGGTCTCGCGGAGGCGGAGCCGGTACGCCCGGCGGAGCTCGTCGTCGGACGCGGTGGCGGCGACGCCCAGCACCTCGTAGGGGGTGCGGGCGGCGTGGCTGTCGGGCATGTGCTTCCGGGAGGGTCGGGGCGGGGGGTTCCGAGTGTATCGACGCGGGCCGGGCGCCCGGTGGGAGCGCGCACCGCGTCGGCTCGGAACGCGCCGAGCGCCCAGCGGGGGAACGGGCGCCCGGCGGGGGTCAGTGCGCGAGCAGCTCGCGCACCCGCGGGATGACCTGCGTGCCGTAGAGCTCGATGTTGCGCATGATCGCCGGGTGCGGCAGCGTCCCGGCGCTGTACTTGAGGTCGAAGCGGTCGATGCCCAGGGCCTCGACCGTTCGCGCGATCTTCCGGGCGACCGTCTCGGGCGAGCCGAGGTGGATGGCGCCGTCGGGGCCGGCCTCCTCCTCGAAGCGCTCGCGGGTCATCGGGGACCAGCCGCGCTCGCGGCCGATGGCGTCCATCATCGCCTTGTGGTGCGGGAAGTACAGCTCGCGCGCCTCCTCGTCGGTGTCGGCGACGAAGCCGGGCGAGTGCACGGCGACCGGGAGGCGGGGCTGCTCGAGCTGGTCGAGCGCGCGGCCGAAGAGGTCGACGTAGGGGCGGAAGCGGGCCGGCGAGCCGCCGATGATCGCCAGGACGAGCGGGAAGCCGTACCGGGCGGCGCGGACGACCGACTCGGGGCTGCCGCCGACGCCGATCCAGGTGCGGAGGGTGCCGTTGTCGAGGGTCGGGTAGACGCTCTGCTCGGTGAGCGCGGGGCGGGTCGTGCCCTGCCAGGTGACCGGGCCGCCCTGGATCAGGGCGTGGAAGAGGTCGAGCTTCTCCTCGAAGAGGACCTCGTACTGCGCGAGGTCGTAGCCGAAGAGCGGGAAGGACTCGGTGAAGGAGCCGCGGCCGAGGATGACCTCGGCCCGGCCGCCGGAGAGTCCGTCGAGGGTGGCGAAGCGCTGGTAGACGCGCACCGGGTCGTCCGAGGAGAGGACCGTCACGGCGGAGCCGAGGTGGATGCGCTCGGTGCGGGCCGCGATGGCGGCGAGCACGACGTCCGGTGCGCTCACGGCGAAGTCGGCGCGGTGGTGCTCGCCGATCCCGAAGAAGTCGATGCCGACCCGGTCGGCCAGGACTCCCTCCTCGACCACGTCGCGGAGGACCTGGCCGTGCGGCAGCGGGGCGCCGTCGGGGCCGGCGGTGACGTCGCCGAACGTGTCGACGCCGAACTTGACTTCATGCATACTCATGGACTTCTGCAACCTCCGGGGGTCGACGGCTATTCCTGCGGGCGGGGTCCGACGTCCCCGGGCAGGAGCGCGTCGGAAGAGACGATCCCCGCCTCGAGCGCCGGCTCGCGGTAGGCGCGCCCGAGCGAGGCGACGGTGTCGTGCGCGTTCAGGCCGCTCGGGTTCGGCAGCACCCAGAGCGGCGCGCCCGCCACGTCCTCCTCCTGCCTGCCCTGCACCGCCCTGCGGCGTCCGAACGCGATCCGGTAGGCGGTGATGCCGACGACCGCGACGGCCCGGGGCCGCACCCGCTCCACGGTGGCGACCAGCCGCTGAGCGCCCTCGCGCAGCTCCTCCGCGATCAGCTCGTCGGCGCGGGCGGTCGCCCGGGAGGCGAGATTGGTGATGCCGACGCCGCGGGAGACGAGCTCCGCGCGGTCCGCAGCGCTCATCCCCTCGGACACGCGCGGCGCGCGCTCGAGGATCCCGGCCGCGACGAGCGCCGGGTAGAAGCGGTTGCCGGGGTGGGCGAAGTGCGCGCCGGTGGCGGCGGTCCACAGCCCCGGGTTGATGCCGACGAAGAGGAGCCGGACGTCGTCGCCCAGCAGGTCCTCGACGGTGCGGTCCTGGAACGCTGCGAGCTCGGCGCGGGTGAACGGCATGCGACCATCCTGCCGCGGCGCAAGTCCTCTCGGCTCGGGGTCGCCGGTGCCAGCATGGAGGCATGACGAACGCATCCCAGGACCACCCGATCCAGCACGGCAGCGACGACGCGCAGCTCGACGAGAAGCTGCGCGGCGTGCTGCTGCAGGTCGCCGGCGACGCCGAGCTGCGACCGGAGGAGGACGTCGAGACCCTGCTGCGCCAGCGCCTGCGCGACACGCGCATCTCGATCTCGGACGAGGCGATCCCGGGGCTCGCCAAGCGCATCCCCGGCCTCATGCAGCGCGGGGGCGGCGACGTGAACCCCGGGGCGCACTAGCCCCGGGGGACGGGCGCGGGCCGAGCGGCCGCTCGGGCTGCGCCGGCTCGCGCTACTCGGGGACCGCCGGGCCCTTGCGGTGGTGGTCGAACACCAGGCTCGTGCGCGTCGAGGCCACCGCCGGGTTCGCCGAGAGGTTCGAGACCACGAAGTCCCGCACGTCGCTGGAGTCGCGGACCGCGACGTGGATGATGAAGTCCTCCGAGCCGCCGAGGAAGAACACCTGCACCACCTCGGGCAGCGCGCGGATCTCCTCCGCGAAGCGCGTGATCGCCTGGCGCTGGCCGACGCGGATGCTGACGCTGATCAGCGCCTGCAGGGTCAGGCCGAGCGCCGCCGGGTCGAGCTCGGCGGTGAAGCCGGTGATGACGCCGCGCTCGACGAGGCCCCGGACGCGTGCGACGCAGGTCGACGGGGCGATGCCGGCGCGCTCGGCGAGCCGGCTGTTGGGCGTCCGCGCGTCGGCGCGGAGGAGGCGCACCAGGGTCCGATCGACCGGATCCAGGTCGTCGAGGTCGTGCAGATCCTTCGGTGGCATGCGCCCGCTCCCTCACTCCGCCGACGAACCTTCGGCCCGTGCGGTGACTTCCGACCGATCCTGCGGAGTTCCTCCGCTCCGGGCACGATCTTCGCACGATGGGCAGAGCCGGTGCAGGATCGGCGCCCACCGCCCGCCCCGCGGGCCGCAGCGAAGGAGCCGCCGTGCGCGTCGGGATCCCCACCGAGATCAAGAACAACGAGAACCGGGTCGCCGCCACTCCGGCCGGCGTCCACGAGCTGGTGCGCCGCGGCCACGAGGTCCTCGTCGAGGCCGGCGCGGGCCTGGGCTCGCGCGTGTCGGACGACGACTTCCGCCGCGCCGGCGCCCTCGTCGTCGACGGGCCCGACGAGGTCTGGCGCGAGTCCGAGCTGGTCCTCAAGGTCAAGGAGCCGATCGAGGCCGAGTACCCGCGGATGCGCCGCGACCAGGTGCTCTTCACCTACCTCCACCTCGCCGCCTCCCGCCCGTGCACCGATGCGCTGCTCGCGGCGGGGACGACCTCCATCGCCTACGAGACGGTCCAGCTGGACGACCGGCGGCTGCCGCTGCTCTCGCCGATGAGCGAGGTCGCCGGGCGCCTGTCGATCACGGTCGGCGCCTACCACCTCATGAGCGCCGTCGGCGGACGGGGCACGCTGCTCGGCGGGGTCCCCGGCACTCCGAAGGCGAAGGTCGTCGTGATCGGCGGCGGCACGGCCGGCGAGCACGCCGCGGCGAACGCCCTCGGCATGGGGGCCGACGTCACGATCGTCGACCTCTCGCTCCCCCGCCTCGCGCAGCTCGAGAACCGCTTCCAGGGCGCGATCCAGACCCGCGCCTCCTCGGCCTACGAGATCGCCGCGCAGCTGGCCGACGCCGACCTCGTGATCGGATCCGTCCTCATCCCGGGCGCCAAGGCGCCCAAGCTGGTGACCGACGAGATGGTCGCCACGATGAAGCCGGGCTCGGTGCTGGTCGACATCGCGATCGACCAGGGCGGCTGCTTCGAGGGCTCGCGTCCGACCACGCACGACGACCCGGTGTTCCCCGTGCACCGGAGCGTCTACTACTGCGTCGCGAACATGCCCGGCGCCGTTCCCGAGACCTCTACCCGAGCGCTCACCAACGCGACGCTCCCCTACGCGCTCGCGCTGGCCGACCGCGGGTGGCGGGCCGCCCTGGCCGCCGACCCGGCGCTCGCCCGCGGCCTGAGCACCCACGACGGCCGGGTGACGAACGCCGCCGTCGCCGCGGCCTTCGACCTTCCGGCCGTGCCGGTGGAGTCGCTGCTGGGCTAGGCGCCCGCGGGGGCGAGGCCGAGCCCTCCGAGGATCTCGGCGATCTCCTCCTCCGGAGCGCCGCCCACGTCGACCGTGACGTGGAGCTCGTCGTCACCGAGGGGCTCGAGCGCCTCGAACTGCGAGTCGAGCAGCGTGGTCGGCATGAAGTGGCCGACCCGCGAGGCGAGCCGCCCGGCGATCCGGTCCCTCGATCCCGCGAGGTGCGCGAAGACGAGGTCGTCGCGGCGGAGGACGTCGCGGTAGCGGCGGCGCAGTGCCGAGCAGGTCACGACGACCGAGCCGCCCGCGGCGATCCGCTGGTCCACCACGCGGGCGATCTCGGCCAGCCAGGGCGCCCGGTCCTCGTCGGTCAGCGGGATGCCGGCGTGCATCTTGTCGACATTCGCCTGCGGGTGCAGGTCGTCCCCCTCGAGGAACTCCCAGCCCAGTCGGCGCGCCAGGAGCGACGCGACGGTCGACTTGCCGCTGCCGGAGACGCCCATGACGACGACGGCGCGGACGGGGACGGTGGGAAGAGCGGTCATCAGATACCTCCTACGAAGAGACCGATCAGGAGGACCCCGGCGAGCCCGGTCACCGAGACCAGGCACTCCATCACGGTCCAGGTCTTGAGCGTCTGGCCGATGCTGAGCCCGAGGTACTCCTTCACCAGCCAGAACCCGGCGTCGTTGACGTGCGACAGGAACACCGAGCCGGCGCCGATCGCGAGCACCATGAGGGCGACCATCGGCCCGTCCATGGTCTCGGTCAGCGGCTGGAGGATCCCTGCGGCGGTCACGGTGGCGACGGTCGCGGAGCCGGTGGCGACGCGGATCACGACGGCCACGAGCCAGGCGAGCAGCAGCGCCGAGGCGCCGCTCCCCTCCGCGAGCTGGGCGACCACCCCGCCGATCCCGGTGTCGACGAGGACCTGCTTGAAACCGCCGCCCGCGCCGACGATGAGCAGGATGCCCGCGATCGGCGGCAGCGAGCTCGAGAGCGAGGCCTGCAGCTCGGTGCGGTTCATCCGGCCGCCGCGGCCGAGCAGGACCAGACCGGCCAGAAGCGCGATCCCCAGCGCGATGGTCGGCGTGCCGAGGAAGTCGAGGGCCCCCTTCCAGGCGTCCGTGGAGCCCGGGGCCGCGATGTCGGCGATCGCCTTGCCCAGCATCAGCACGACCGGCAGCAGGATGCTCGCGACGGCGGCGGCGAAGCCCGGGCGGTGCTCGCGCGTCTCGCCCGCGCCCTCGCCGAAGAGCGGCGGCGTCTCCACCGGCGCCCAGCGGGCGGCGACCCGGCCGAAGAGCGGGCCGGCGACGACGACGGTGGGGATCGCGACCAGGACGCCGAACGCGAGGGTCACGCCGAGGTTCGCGCCGAGTGCGTCGATCGCGACCAGCGGTCCGGGGTGGGGCGGGACGAGGCCGTGCATCACCGAGAGGCCGGCGAGCGTCGGGATCGCCACCTTCATCAGCGGCAGACCGCTCCGGCGGGCGACCAGGATCACGACCGGGATCAGCAGCACGAGCCCGACCTCGAAGAACATCGGCAGCCCGATCAGCGCGCCGACGAAGCCCATCATCCAGGGCAGCGCGCGAGTGCTCGAGCGGGCGATGAGGGTGTCCACGATGCGGTCCGCGCCGCCCGAGTCGGCGAGGAGCTTGCCGTACATCGCGCCGAGGCCGATGAGGATGCCGACGCCGCCCATGGTGTTGCCGAACCCGAGCGCGAAGCTGGCGACCGCGTCCGCCGCCGCCAGCCCCGCGATCAGGCCCGTCGTCAGCGCTCCGATCAGCAGGGAGACGAAGGGGTGCAGCTTCAGCCAGGTGATCAGCACGACGATCACGGCGATGCCGACGACGGCGGCGAGGATCAGCTGCCCCTGCCCGGCGGTGGTGGCGGGGGCGTCCCCGCGCGGCGGCGGGACGTCACGAGCCCGAGCGTCTCGAGGACGCGCACCGCCTCCCGCATCACCGAGCGGGAGACCCCGCGCCGTTCCGCAC